>JAEETF010000086.1 GCA_016290195.1 Bacilli bacterium
ATGGGAGAATATTGTATTAGGCATACTAAGATTAAAAACATAATAACTATCTTCTATTTTATTTGAATCAATATAAATCCCATTACCTACTTTTTCTATCATACCTTTTTCTTTCATAACATTAAGATACATTCTATGAATACCAAGATTAGATAGTTCTTTTGAAGTAACATATCCATTATTCATTTTCATAATAGATTCAATAATTTCTATATTGCTTTGATCTTTAAATTCCTTTATTGTCATCCTTTCCATATATATTCCTCCTTGACAAATCTACTGATATTTTATCATTTATCAGTAATTTTGTCAATTATTATAAAAACGAATTGGAAATATTTTTCCAGAACTCAGTAACTTTACCTACTTTTGGAAATTTATTTCCAATACTCTAAATAAACAATTTTTATGCATTTTTTTAAATTTACGTACCTAGCTTAGTACCTAAAATAAATCAATATGCATTTTACCATTTATTTTCAACAAAATATAAACTATTTGCCCTCTTCAGGGGGAAGAAACCAAATTTTATAAACCTCTTTTATATTGACATCTAAGATAATTAATACATCTTATAAATTTTCCATATAGTGAAACAACAATAAATACTCTATCAATTATAACCAACCTATATTCATTATATAAAAAGAATACTAATCTATAATCAGTATTCTTTTTATTTTTATTCACTTATTGGTTGTAAATGTAATGTTTTATATGTCTTACCATCTATTTGATCAGTACCAGTTATAATTTCAGAATTATCAGCTATAGTGCTAATCTTATTAACATCACTTACTGCATTTGTTATACCTTTAGCTATTCCATCATAGAAAGTATAATTAATTGAACTTTGTACACCATATGTTTTTCCTTTAAATGATGGTGCTGTAGTATTGATTGTTGTATCATCTGTTCCTATTATTAATGTTCCTGCTTGATTATATAATGCTGAATAATTAGCAGATTCAATAGTACCACTTGTTATAGTTAAAGTTCCATTAGCAAGATTATGTAGTGCTGCTCTATCAGTTGATGTGTTACTTAAATATGCATCACCATTAATAGTTAAACTACCACCATTATTATATACTGCTTGTTTTTTACCAGTTGCTATTACTCTTGTTCCTGTTATTGTCATTATACCTGTTGATTCGTTATTTATAGCTGCTGCTCCTGTACTTGTAGTTGAGAATACACCATTTACTATCTTTAATTCACCATAATTTTCTAAGATAAATGTTTGCGCATTATTAGATATAGTATAATTTCCACAATCAAGTACTATCTTTTTACCTGCAGGAATTGTAAGTTTAGTACTTGCATCTCTTAATACAGTTATTGTATATTCATTACCATCATCCAAAACGTTTTGAATTGCTTCATCTATAGAAGCATAATAATTATCACCAATTTTTGCTCCACTTGTACTTGACCATTTGGCATGTAGTGTCATAGCACCAGTTACAACAGTAGTTGGTTCAACTTTAGTTTGATATGTTGCATCTGTATACCAACCTGCAAATTCAGCACCTGGGCGTGTTGGGTTTGGAAGTGTTCCAATAGTATGATACTCAACTACACTTCTTGTTGGTTCGCTCACTGTGCCACCTTCTGCATCAAATGTTATAGTATATGTTCTTGTCTCATATTTTCCTAATTTTATATACATTCCTGATAAAGTCCCATTTAAATTACGCATTTGATTTCCATTTTGATCAGCTGCTGCTCCAAACCAAGTACTTGTTTCAAATTGTTGATTAAAATTAGACATATTCTGTAATTGTGTTATCTCACCATTATTTATTACATAATATACAATTCCATCAATTCTAAATATTTTAACACTAAATGGTGCTGTTATAGTAAATGTTTTTGCTACTTTTGCACCATTATTAATAGTTTGGGTTATTTCTATATTGCTTGTATTTCCTGTATTTGTTTTTCTTACTACAAGACCAGGCCATTTTAAGGTTTCATTTTCATATTTAGCATTAACGAATACTGCCTGTTGTACATTATCTGTTGAAATCCATTCATCAACATTAAATCCTATTTCATAATCTTTTTGCCAATTATCTATATCATATAGTTTTATTCCTGTATCAATATAAGTTCTACCTTCATATTCAGGGCAATCAACACCAGTTATACCATTTGTTCCATTAAAAGTACATGCACCTTCATGATTAAATACTAGTTTAAATGATGCAGTATCTACATACTCTTCAAAAACAAACTTTAATTCAGAATTCAATCTAGATACTAATTCACCTTCTACATTATCTTTATACTTGAATTTTACTTTAAACTTTTTTTCTTCATGAGCATGTATTATATTACCTATTTGAAAGCCATCAAATATATATTCTACTTGATTATTTGAATAAACTACTTCATCAATATGATCTAATACATAATCAATTTGACCTAAGTTTCTTATTAGTACTTCATAAGTTGCATACCCAGTTTCACTATCAAACTCTATTGTGTTTTTAATTGAATCATGTTTAATACTCCTACTTACTTCACTAGTACCTACCAAAGTATCTTGTTGTAATGATAATACTCTAATTAAACCTACTGGTATAAAAGAAGTACTACCATCTATTGATAGAGTTGTCGACATAGCACTAAAACCAACTGATATAAATAAAAGAGAAATAATTAGCATAGTTCCTAAAATATATATTGGTTGTTTTGTAATAGTTCTATTTTTGATTTTCATACTATCCACCTAGTATAAGTATACCACAAACTAAAGAAAAAAAACTAATATTATATTAGTTTCTTTACAATTTATTTATTTTTTTAAACAAAAAAGAAGAGTTTAAAACTCTTCTTAATATGATATTTTTGATTTTGGAACTTCTATTGCTGGTCTTAAACCATAGCTTAAATTTACAGAAAGTCTCAAATTCATTACATCACCAAAATAAATCATTACCCAGCTAGAAACACTACTATTATTACCTGGATTTTCAAATTTCCATCCTGGTGATGGTGAATTTGCTTGTGCATACATAGTATTTTCTAAAAGGAAATAATAGTTTTTAAGATAATAGAAAGTCATGAAATCTACATTTGGTTCTAAATTTAATCCTTTGACTATTTCATTAAGTGTTAAGATTCTTGCAGCATATCCACTATAACTAAAGTCTTTCGGTAATATGCCACCTCCTGGTGTAATCATTGATAAATAACCTGTACTATTAATTGATAATATTTGTCTACTATTATTTTTTAAGCTAACATTACTCCATTGAAGTGTTGTTGGTAACTCTTTTATTGCTGTTACAGGTCCAAACCAGTTACAACCATATTCTTTATTACATGAATATCCTAATGCTTCAAGGTCATCTGAACTTGAATTTTCCATCACCATTTACATCACACGTAAATGCATCCCCTGCTGTTAAAATACCACTAGTCCCACAATTTCCATATGTTATAATTTCATCAGCTGCAAATTAATTATAAACTCTACAACCTTGTTCTGAATTACAAACTTCTTGATGAAGATTTAATGCTCTTTTACATACAATTCCAGCTCCTATAGTTATATTTTCATTATTTGAACAAGTTGTACTCGATAATGTCATATTACTATTTTAAGAACTGATTTTAATTATCTTTTTCAAAAAGTTGTTCCCAAAGCACTTTTTCAAAAAAATAAGAATTCCACAATTCCTTTAATTATAAGGGTTTGCAAGGATTTAAAATTTTAATTGACTATCGCGGGGGGAAGAGAAACTTTATATACAAAAAAATTAGTATATTCTTACACTAATTTTTGTATTAAATACATTTATTTATAAAAAACATAGTTTTCATTATAAATTTTATGTTTAAATCCTAATTTTTCCATTTTATCTAATACTCTTTTTGAACATCCAGGTATCTTTCTATCATGAAATTCAATAATAACCATTTTAGTTTTCATTAACCAACTATCTGATGTATTATCAAATACATAATATTCAGATCCTTCTATATCAATTTTAATCAAATCTATTTCTTTAATCTTATATTCTTTAATAATATCATTAATACTTATAGCTTCAACATCATATTCTTCACCCTTTTTAGTTTTAGAAACTGTAAATTCCCATTCTCCACCAGGTGATGAATTAACTTTTAGATTACACTTCTCATTAAATAGTCCTTTTTTTAAACAAATATAAGATTCATCTATATTTTTATTTAATATATTAAAATTATTAGTTTCAGGTTCTATAGCAATTATTTTAGCACTACTATTTAATTCATGAATCATTCTAGAAAAAACACCTATGTTAGAACCAGCATCAATTATTACTTTTGAATTTTTAATAAAATTTATATATTCTTTATCATAAATAAA
>JAEETF010000087.1 GCA_016290195.1 Bacilli bacterium
AAATAATATATCATTAAATGAATATTTAGATAATATTTTTGATACAATTGATACTTTACCAAATACTTATATTTCATTAAGATTATGGGTAAAAAATAAATATAATAATAAAATAATAGATTATATTAATAATAAATATAATTTAAATCTTAGTTATGATGTAAAAAATTATAAAATTAATAATCATCTATTTATTAATAATTTTCATAAATTTATTTGGCCTGATTTAAATAATAATTATTATAATGAAAATGGTAAATGTTATGCTTTAAAAGATCATATAGGAATACTTGTTGATGGTACAATTATTCCATGCTGTTTAGACACACAAAAATGCATTAATTTAGGGAATATTTACAAAGATAATATAAATGATGTATTAAGCTCAAAAAGAGCTATAAATATGCTTAATGGCTTTAAAAATAATAAAAAGATAGAAGAACTATGTAAGCACTGTTCTTTTATAGAAGAAAAGGATATAAAAAATGAATAAATTAGAAAAAAATATAAAACGTGATAATACTGGATTAATAATATATTATATTTATCGTGGATTAAAACTTTCTATATTTTTATTAAATATTTTAGTTATTTATTTTGCTTTAACAAATAATCCAAAACTATTAATATTAAGTTTAGTATTTAATATTATTTATGTTGCGCTATATATACAAAGATTTTGGTTAATTATTCCAGCTGGAATTATATGTTTTTACTTTAATAATAATATTTTACTTGCAATATCACTAGCATTTGCTATTGGTAATGGTATATCATATATTATTGATTTTATATTTATTTTTCTTTTTAAAATTATTTTAAGCATTATAAATAAAATTGATAAAAACAAATAGGGGAGTAAAACCCTTTTTTTGTAAATAAAATTTCTAATTAACTATTGCTTTACACTTGACATTTGACAAGAGAGTGGTAAAATTATTATAGGAGGTTTGTATGAACAGATTAAATGAGATTCTACATGAACTTGGTATTTCTAAGGTAAAACTAGCAAAATTTTTAGGTGTATCAAGACAAATGATTTACAATTATTTAGAATTAGATGATATTAATAAATGGCCTAAAGATAAAAAAGTTTTATTATTAAATTTATTAGGTATAAAGAGTGCTGAAGAAATTGATTCAATTAAAGTTGATACTGATTATATTATGATGGTAGAAGCACGTATCAATAGTTTATTTGAAAAAGAAGAGCAGAAGTGTGACTTTAATGATACAATTGATATTTATAAAGATATGACTAAACGTCAAAAAGATTTACTTCATAATATCTTAGAATTAATTAGAGAAAATCTTAATGATGATGATGATAGTGATGCTACATATAGTACATATAAATATTTATATCATTTCTTACAAGCAATGAATCAAACTCGTGAGCTTAAATACGTTTTAGGATATTTTGCTAAAGCTAGCGGATCAGTAAAACCACTTGAATTTGCTTTTGACGAAAATGAACAATTTATATTTGAAAGTGTACTTTTCTCAGCAATGACATTATATAATAATAAATCTGGTGTTTCTAAAACAAAACTTGCTGAAGCACATAAACGTTTTGTTAATCAAATAGAACATAAGATTGAAGAAAAAATGAGTCGTACTCTTGAATTAAATACAATTAGAATACAAGCATTAAAAGAGCTTGGATTTACAGAAATTAATGAAGAAAATGCTGCTATAGTATTTGAAAAAATAGCTGAAATACAATCTAGAAAAGTATTAAATTAAAAGGAAGTTTTTTCCTTTTTTGTTAACATAAAATTATAACAGAAATAGTTTAATAGTTAGTTTTACTATACATTTCAATATATTTATAATTAAGTTATAATGTATATTATGTTAACTTCTTGATTATTTAAATTATGTATAAATTAACCTATTTAGTTAATACTATTATTGGGTGATTAATAATGAAAAAAAACAAATCAAATAATACTATTACTAGTAAAAAGAATTGTAATAGTACTACTTCTGATTGCAAGAAGAATTCAAAAACATCTTCTAACGTTGGTTTTAACAATCCAACAGATTCTAAATCATTTAAACTTGATCCAGATGAAGCTCATTCATTTGAATTAAGAGATAATGATTAATACTAAAGTGTGTAGATTAATTCTACGCACTTTTTCTTTTCTTTAATGAACACTCTATACATCTAAAATACGTACAATTAACCTATTATATTACTCTCTTCTATTTTATTTAAAAATTAAAATAGGGGAAGTGTATAAAAAATATCAGTAGGTATTTAATTTGATTTATTATAATTATTCTAAACTTTATTTAAATATAATTTATCTTATATTATTTTATTTAAATTATATATAGCTTATTATTTAATATGATACATAGTATAGTTTTAATTTTAATTTTAAATAATTATTATTGTTAATATTATTAGAAAAATATCTTATATCCCCTTCTCTACCCTAGTTTTACATTTTATTGTACATTATACGCTTGAAAAAAATCATTATAATGATATAATATAACAAAGGAGGTAAAAGAATGAATCGTATTGAATTAAAAGAAAGGGCAAAAAAACTTATATCTGGAAATCTATGGTATTTATTAAAACCACTTGTAATATTCTCATTAATTATATTTGCTATTGGATTTGGTATAGGTTTTGTTTGTGGACTTGCAGGAATTGATCAAGAAACACTTAACAAAATAATCAGTGTTTGTTCATTTGTATCTAGTTTTATTGAAGCAGTATTCATGATTGGATATGCTAAATACTGTATAGATTTTGTACGTGGTAATAACCCTGAATGGAAAGATGCAATTAAATTTGCAAAAGAACATTTTGGAGTATGTTTTGTTGTTTCAATTCTTGCTAGTTTAATTATTGCAGGATGGACTTTATTATTAGTTATTCCTGGTATTATTGCAACATATGCATTATTCTTCTATCAAGAAGTATGTGCAGACAACCCAGATTTAAGTGCTACCGAAATAATTAAACTTACATGGAAAATAACTAAAGGTCATAGAGCTGATTTATTTGTCTTAAGTCTTTCATTCATTGGATGGATATTACTTACACCATTAACATTAGGAATTCTTATGATTTGGTTATTCCCATATATGACAATTACAACTATACTTGCTTATGAAGAATTAAAAAACGTTGACTAATAATCAACGTTTTTATTTACCTAAATATTTTTTAACAATATCTATTATTCTTCTAGCTTCAGTTTCTAATTCATTAAAATGTTCAGTGACATAATTAATGTCATTTTCTTTACCTTTTAATTCATGATCTAAGGCGATTTCAGCAAGTTTAGTAAATCCTAAATACTTTGAATCACTTTTCATAGAATGAGCTAAAATAGCATAATTATTCATGTCACCAGTTGTTTTATAAGAATTTAACTCATCTAATCTATTTTCATTTTCATCAAGGAAATCATTTAATGTATCATCATACATTTCCATATCTCCTAAAAGTTCAAGACCTTGATCAACATTAACCCCATTACTCTTTAAAAATTCAACATCTTTCATAAAAACCTCCTATTTTTTTAAATATTTTTTAAGTATTTCATATAATTCATCATTATTAATTGGTTTTGATAAATCATTAGGTATTTTACTAACTACTTCTTTAA
>JAEETF010000088.1 GCA_016290195.1 Bacilli bacterium
ATTGGCATTATTATTAACAAGATTTTCTTTTGGTTGCGAAATATTAATACTACTGGTTATGAGACCACCAACAACAATAGCTACCATTGTTCCTTTAAAAGCAATTTTATTTTTTTCAATAAAATTTATTATTTTCTCTTTTATTTTTTCTTTACTTTGTTTAAAACTTCCAAATTCATAATTAAAATCAAAATAAATATATAATACTTCTTGTCCATTTATTTCTTTTATACTATATCCATTTATCATTTAAATCACCAATAATATTTTTAACACTATAAACAATTTATATACAAAAAACTGTGTTTTTACACAGTTAATTAATATATATATTATTATCTCTTTAAAATTTCTATTATTATACAACTACGACAAACAACGTTTATCCCGTATTAATAGTTTTCTCCCTTTATTTCAAAAAAACTATGAATGGACAGATATGTATGATGGATTTGCTAAAACAGCTAGAGAAGAAGGATTTACAAGAATTGCTTATTTATTTGAAGAAGTTGGAAAAATTGAAAAAGAACATGAAGAAAGATATAGAAAGTTACTTGATAATGTTAAGGGTGAATTAGTATTTAGTAAAGATGGTGATCGCATTTGGAAATGCCGCAATTGTGGACATATTGTTATTGGTAAAAATGCTCCAAAAGTTTGTCCAGTATGTAATCATCCACAAAGTTTTTTTGAAATTAAGGCTGAAAATTATTAAAAGACTATATGTCTTTTTTTTGACTTTCAAAGTTATATATTATAAAATATTTATGAGGTGACTTTATGAAAAAAAATATTATTAGTATTTTATTAACATTAGTTATATCATTTATACCATATTATTTTATGATTCCACCTATTAATTTAACAAGCTTATATTTTTGGTTCTTTATGGTAATTGTTGTATTCAATTTTGTAATGATTTATTCATTTTTTTCAAGAGAAAAAATAATTAAAGATGTTAAATCTAAAAGAAAAAATTTATTTTTTACAGTAATTGGCATTACTTGTGTATCAATTACAGTTATTTTAATTTCTACTAATTTTATTTTATCACCAATTTTTAATTCTGGTAGTTATGCAAATAGAATTATTATTAATGAAAATGGTAATTTCAGTGAGGATTTTGAAAAAGTCGATTTTAAACATTTACCTCTTCTTGATAAGGCATCAAGTCAAAAATTAGGTGATAGAGTAATGGGACAAATGCCAGAACTTGTTTCACAATTTGTTGTATCTGATTTATATACGCAAATAAATTATAATGATGATATTATTCGAGTAACACCTTTAGAATATAATGGCTTTATTAAATATTTAAGTAATAAAAATTCTGGAGTTAAAGGTTATATTACTGTAGATTCAGTAACTGGAGAAGCAAATCTTGTTAAACTTGATAAGGGTATGAAGTATATGCCTTCAGCATATTTTTCTAAGGATTTGATGCGTCATTTAAGATTTAAATATCCAACAGTAATTTTTGATACACCATCATTTGAAATTGATAATGAAGGAAATCCATATTGGATTATTCCAACTGTTAAATATAATGGTATTGGAATTCGTAAAGAAATAAATGGAGTTATTGTGTTAGATCCTATTACGGGTGATACTGAAAAGTATGATATTGATGAAGTGCCAACTTGGATCGATCATGTATATTCAGCAGACTTAATTCTTGAACAGGTTAATGACTGGGGATTATATAAAAAAGGATTTTTAAATTCTTTATTTGGACAAAAAGAAGTAGTTCAAACGACAGAAGGATACAATTATTTAATTATGAATGATGACGTATACTTATATACAGGTATTACTTCTAAAGCTACAGATGAATCAAATATTGGCTTTATTTTAACTAATATGCGTACTAAAGATACTGTTTTTTATGCAGTACCAGGAGCAGAAGAATATTCAGCTATGGCGAGTGCTAAAGGTCAAGTACAACAGATGAATTATACTTCTAGTTTTCCATTATTAATTAATTTGAATAATAAACCTACATATTTATTGTCCCTTAAAGATAATGCTGGACTTGTTAAAATGTATGCTTTTGTAGATGTTGCTGATTATCAAAAAGTCAGTGTCAGTGATGCAAGCATAGGAATAGAAGCGGCTGCTCAAAAGTATTTGGGTGATAGTTATGTTTTAAGTGATGAATTGTTAAGTAAGACTATTACTATTAAAACTATTACAAGTGCTAATATAGATGGTACTACTTATTATTATTTTAAAGATGAAAATAGTAATAAATATAAAGTTTCTATTAAAACTAATGAAGAAAATATTCCGTTTTTAAAAGTAGATGATAAATTAAAAATTTATTATACTAATGAAAATACTTTAATAGAAATTGTTAAATTAGAAAAATAAACTAGCATTGCTAGTTTTTTTATACAATTATTATTTTTTATGTTATAATTTAAATAGATAGTAGGAGGTATTATATGGCAAAAAAGAAAAAGAGAAAAACAGAAAAAGAAAGTACCTTTGCATATAAAAAAGAACTAATTGGAATTTTATTAATATTAATGTCTATTATAGGCTTTGGGGCATATGGACCAGTTGGAAGAATGATTAAAGCATTTTCAATATTCTTATGTGGTACATGGTGGTTTATATTTCTTAGTGCTTTAATACTTATGGGATTATATATGGTTATTAAGCGTCAAAATGTTAGACTTTTTAGTACTAAACTAATTGGAATATATATAATGATTATATCAATCTTGATGTGGTCACATCTTGAATACATGAAGGCTGGTAATGGCATGAATGTTCTTGCTGAAACAGTTAATAATTTTTTAGATTCTATTCATGATTTAAAAGATGCAGCTGGCGGTGGAATTATTGGAGCTTCATTTGATGTATTATTTTTAAAAATGTTTGATATTGATGGAACTAAAATTGTTATAATTACATTAATAATATGTGGATTTTTATTATTTACAGGTATGTCTATTTTTGATCTTATTAGAAAAGCTTCATCTAAAGCTAAAGATGGTATTAAGAAAGCTCATGAAGAACATGTACGTATAAAAGAAGAAAAAGAAGAAAAGAAGAAAAGCCCTGTTGTTATTAATGCCGAAGAACCTGAAGATGAAAATAATAAGATTGTAGTTGCTAGTATGGATGAGTTAATTCATATAGGTGATGAAAAATCTAAAGAAGAAATAAAAGAAGAAAAGCCTGAAGAGAAACCAATTATTAATTCAGGATTAATGGTTGATGCAACAGAAAGTATTGGTTATATTCATCCACCTCTTGCTTTATTAAATAAAGGTAAAAAAGGTAATGATAAAGAGAATATGGATTTGATAAAAAACAATATTCCAATTCTTGAACAAGTATTTCATGATTTTGCAATTGAAGCTAAAGTTGTAGCAGCTAATGTAGGACCTGCAGTTACGCAATATGAAATGGAAGTAAAAGCTGGTACAAAAGTAAGCAAAGTACTTAGTATTAATCGAGAAATTGCTCTTGCTTTAGGTGCAAAAGATGTTCGTATTCAAGCACCAATACCTGGTAAAAGAACTATTGGTGTTGAAATACCAAATAAATCAATATCTATGGTAACAGTAAGAGAAATACTTGAAAGAGTTCCTAAAAATAAAGAAGATAGTAAACTTTTAGTAACACTTGGTAAAAGTATTATGGGTGATCCAGTATTTTGTGAAATAAATAAAACACCACATTTATTAGTTGCTGGTTCTACTGGTAGTGGTAAGTCAGTATGTATTAATAGCATTATTATATCAATTTTAATGCGTACTAAACCAGATGAAGTAAAACTTGTTCTTGTGGATCCTAAAAAAGTTGAACTTTCTATGTATAATGGCGTCCCACATCTATTAGCTCCAGTTGTTACTGATGCTAAAAAAGCTAATATTGCTCTTAAAAAGATAGTAGTAGAAATGGAAAATCGTTATGATACTTTCAGTAATAATGGTGTAAAAAATATTGAAGGCTATAATAATATGGTTGATAAGAAAAATGAAACACTTCCTGTTGGTGAAAAATTAAGACATATGCCATTTATTGTAGTAATTATTGATGAACTTGCAGATTTGATGCTTGTTGCTGCTAAAGAAGTAGAAGACTCTATTATGCGTATTACACAAATGGCTCGTGCAGCAGGTATTCATTTAATTGTTGCTACACAAAGACCATCTACAGATGTCATTACTGGTGTTGTTAAAGCAAATATTCCATCAAGAATTTCATTTGCAGTTTCTTCACAAATAGATTCAAGAACTATTCTTGATATGGCAGGAGCTGAAAAACTTCTTGGTAAAGGTGATATGCTATTCCTTCCAATGGGAGAAAATACGCCAATTCGTGTACAAGGTACATATTTGTCTGAAGATGAAATAAATGCGGTTGTAAATCATACTATTCAGCAACAAAAAGCACATTATGATGAAACTCTTACAATGAGTGATGAAGAAATGCATTCATCATCTATGACTGAAGCATCTGATATGGGTGCGGTTCCAGGTGATGATTATGATGAACCACTTTATAATCAAATTGTAGAATTTGTAGTAACGAGTGGTAAAGCCAGTGCTTCACTTCTTCAAAGAAGATTTAGACTTGGATATAATAGAGCAGCAAGAGCTATTGATATTCTAGAAGAACGTGGAATAGTAGGACCACCTAATGGTTCTAAACCACGTGAAGTACTTGTAAAAGTAGAACAAAATAATGAAGAATAAAAGGACTATGAAAGTCCTTTTTGTTTTTCTTCAAAAATAATGTTTTTTTTCATTTTGCGTAAATTTTTTTCAATAATTAGAGCAATACCTTTTTGAGATAGATTAAACATTTTCCCAAGTTCTATTTGTGTATATTTATTATTATTAAATAATCCATAATAAAGAATTATTATTTGTTTATCTCTTTCATTTAATTTATCTAGTAAACTAATAATCATCATATGATTATCAATAGTATCAATAAAATTATCTTCATATAAATCATAATAATATACATTTTCATTATTTGTTCTTTTTATTGGATTATCAGGTTCAAATTCTTGTGATTTATATTTTGTTTTAGATAGAGTATTTGCGATTTCACGATCAATACATATAGTAGCATACGTTGAAAAATAATAGTCTTTATTTATATCATAATGATCTACGGCATGGATTAGTCCTAAAACCCCAATTTCAAATAAGTCATTTTTATCATATAAAACATTCCAGTATTTTTTACATAATTCATTTACTACAAGTCTTAAATTATATTTGATAATTTTAGTTCTAGCACTTATATCACCATTATGAAATTGTATAAATAATTCTTTTAATTCTTCATTGGATATTGGTTTTGGTAAATTTTTAAAATTTGTTAATTCTAATTTTTTCATAAGCACCCCTTAAATAGTTTTGCCTATTTTACCATTTTAACCTATTAAAATCAATACTTTTAGTATCAAAAACTTGCCAAAATATTTTAAAAATGTTAAGATAAAAGTTAGGTGATAAAATATGGCATATGATGAGAGTTCAATTAAGATATTAGAGGGGTTAGATGCCGTTCGTAAAAGACCTGGAATGTATATTGGTTCAACTGATAAAAGAGGTTTACATCATTTAGTATGGGAAATTGTAGATAATGCAATTGATGAAGTAATAAATGGTTATGGTAAAAAAATCAAAATAGTATTATATAAAGATGGTAGTGTTAGTGTTGAAGATGAAGGGCGTGGTGTACCAGTTGGTATGCATGCAAGTGGTAAATCAACTCCTGAAGTTATCTATACTATGCTTCATGCTGGTGGTAAATTTGAGTCTGGCGGATATAAAGTATCTGGCGGACTTCATGGTGTTGGTGCCAGTGTTGTAAATGCTTTAAGTAAAAAAATGGAAGTTAATATTAAACGTGATGGATTTGAACACTTTATTTCTTTTAAAGAAGGTGGTCATGTTGATCAAAAACTTACAAAACTTGAAAAAACTAGTAAGACTGGAACTAAAGTACGTTTTTGGCCAGATGGTACTATTTTTTCAACAACTATATTTTCATTTTCAACTATTTGTGAAAGAATGCAAGAATGTGCTTTTCTTTTAAAAGATTTAACAATAGATATAATAGATGAAATAGAAGGAAAACATGAAACATATCATTATGAAAATGGCCTTAATTCTTTTGTAGAATATTTAAATGAAGATAAAAGACCACTTCATAAAGTAGTAAATTTTAGTGGTATGAAGGATAAAATTGAAGTAGAAGTTTCTTTTGCTTATACTGATGCTTATACTGAAAATATTGTATCTTTTGTTAATAATGTTAAAACTAATGATGGTGGTACTCATGAAGTTGGTTTTAAAAGTGCTTTAACTAAAGTATTCAATGATTATGCCAGAAAAAATAAATATTTAAAAGAAAAAGATAAGAATTTAGAAGGATCAGATACTAGGGAAGGATTAACTGCTATAATTAGTCTTCAAATACCAGAATCACTTCTTCAATTTGAAGGACAAACTAAAGGTAAATTAGGAACATCTGAAGCAAGAGTAGTAGTTGATAGTATTGTATCTGAAAAGTTGCAATTCTTCTTAGAAGAAAATAAACAAATCGCAACAGCTATCTTAGATAAAATGCTTAAAAGTAAAATAGCTCGTGAAGCTGCTCGTAAAGCACGTGATGAAGCTAGAAATGGTAAAGCAAAAGGAAAAATAGAAAAGAATTTATCTGGTAAATTATCACCAGCTCATAGTAGAAATCCTAAAATAAATGAACTTTTCTTAGTCGAAGGAGATTCAGCTGGAGGATCTGCTAAAGGTGGTCGTGATAGAAAATTCCAAGCAATATTGCCACTTCGTGGTAAAGTAATTAATACTGCTAAAGCATCAATGGAAGATATATTAAAAAATGAAGAAATTAATACTATGATTCACACAATTGGTGCTGGTGTTGGTAGTGACTTTGATGTTAAAGATTCTAATTATGATAAAGTAATTATTATGACCGATGCTGATGTAGATGGTGCTCATATTCAAATACTTTTATTAACTTTCTTTTATTATTATATGCGTGGTTTAATTGAAGAAGGAAAACTTTATATAGCACTTCCACCACTTTATAAATTAGATTATGGTAAAAAACATATTTATGCATATACTGATGAAGAACTTGAAAAACTAAAAAAAGAAGCAGGTGGAAAATATACTGTTCAACGTTATAAAGGTCTTGGTGAAATGAATGCTGATCAATTGTGGGAAACAACTATGAATCCAGAAACTAGAAGTTTAATAAGAGTTAAGATTTCAGATGCCGCACTTGCAGAAAAACGTGTTAGTGTTTTAATGGGTGATAAAGTAGAACCACGTAAAGAGTGGATTAATGAAAATGTTGAATTTACAATGGAAGATGATTACAGAGGGTAGGTGAATAAAATGGAAGACATATTAAAGAGAATACAAGATTATGCTCTTGAAGAAATAATGGGTGATCGTTTTGGATCATATGCTAAAGAAATAATTCAAGATAGAGCAATACCTGATGTAAGAGATGGTTTAAAACCAGTTCAAAGAAGAATATTATATGCAATGTATAAAGCTAATAATACTCATGAACATGCATATATAAAATGTGCAGCCACTGTTGGTGATGTACTTGGTAAGTATCATCCACATGGTGATTCATCTGTTTATGATGCCATGGTACGTATGAGTCAGTGGTGGAAACAAAATAATATTTTAGTTGATATTCATGGAAATAATGGTTCTATTGATGGTGATGGTCCTGCTGCATATCGTTATACAGAAGCAAGACTTGCTAAAATAAGTGATGAACTTTTAAAAGACTTAGAAAAAGATACAGTTGCTTGGGCACCTAATTTTGATGATCGTTTTTTAGAACCTACAGTTTTGCCAGCAAAATTTCCTAATTTACTTGTAAACGGAACTAATGGTATATCTGCTGGATATGCTACTAATATTCCACCACATAATTTAGGTGAAATAATAGATGCAACTATTAAGAGAATTGATAGTCCAAATTGTCATTTGGATACAATTTTAAATATTGTTAAAGGACCTGATTTCCCAACTGGGGGTATTGCTCAAGGTAAGCAAGGTATTATTGATGCTTTTTCAACTGGTCGTGGTAAAGTAATTGTTTGTAGTAAATGTGAATTTGTTAAAGAAAAAGGCAAAGAACAAATTATTATTACAGAAATACCATTTGAGGTTAATAAAGCAACACTTGTAAATAAAATAGATGCAATTAGAATTGATAAAAAAATAGATGGCATAAGTGAAGTTAGAGATGAAAGTGATCGTGAAGGACTTAGAATTGCTATTGATTTAAAATCTGGAGCGAATAAAGATTTAGTATTAAACTATTTACTTAAAAATACAGAACTTCAAGTATCATATTCTTATAATATGGTAGCAATCGTTAATAGAAGACCTATGACTCTTGGAATATTAGAACTTTTAGATGCTTATATTGCTCATCAAAAAGAAATTATAACAAAGCGTAGTGAATTTGATTTAAAAGCATATCAAAAACGCTTACATATTGTAGATGGTTTCTTAAAAATGTTATCTATATTAGATGAAGTAATTAAAGTAATTAGAGCTAGTAAAAATAAGAGTGATGCTAAAGATAATTTAGTTGAAAAATTTGGATTTACACCAGAGCAAGCTGAAGCTATTGTTACTTTACAACTTTATAAATTAACTAATACTGATGTTGTAGCACTTGAAGAAGAAAAAGCTAAACTTGAAAAATTTATTGAAGCATTAAAACTAATTTTAAGTGATGAAGATAAATTAAAAGAAGTAATGAAACATGAATTAAAGAAAATTAAACAAGAATATGCTACTCCAAGAAAAACAGTAATTAAAGATGAAATAGTTGAAATCAAAGTAGATATGGTACAAGCTATTCCTAAAGAAGAAGTAATAGTTATTTTAACAAATGATGGTTATGTTAAACGTGTTTCTAAACGTAGTTATAATAAAGATGAAGAAACTACAGTTAAAGAAGGAGATTATGTAACTGGAAAATATGCTTTAAATACATTAGATACATTATTATTATTTACAGATAAAGGAAATTTTGTTTATATGCCAGTTTATGAACTTCCAGAACTTAAATGGAAAGAACTTGGTAAGCATATTAGTAATTTAGTTAAAATAGATGCTGATGAAAAAATTATTAGTGGAATTGGTGTCTCAACATTTGATGAAAATAAATATGTTACTATTGTTTCTAAAAATGGTATGATTAAGAGAACTTCTTTATCTGAATTTAAATTACAACGTTATTCTAAACCTGTTACATGTATGAAATTAAAAGATGATGATGAAGTTGTAAATGTAGTTATAGATAATGCAGAGTATATTATGTTAACGACTAAAATGGGTTATGGATTAAAATATAGTGTTTCTGAAGTGCCAGTTATTGGTTTAAAAACTGCTGGTGTTAAAGCTATATCTTTAAAAAATGATGAAGTAAAAACAGGTATATTAGTTAATCCTGATGATACTATTCTTATTGTAACTGAAAAAGGAACTGCTAAGAGAATGCATATTTCTGATATTGAAATTGGTACTCGTGCTAGAAAAGGTTCTAAAATAATTCGCGAAGTAAAAACGAATCCATATTATATATTAAAGTGTTTTAATAGTATAATGCAGGATCATTTAACTATTAAAGCTAAAAATGATGAAATTACTATTAAAGTAACTGAAATATCATTTGCAGATCATTTATCAACAGGTACATCTATTTCTAAGAATAATGTTAGTGACGCATATATTGTATGTAATTTAGAAAGCATTAATGATAAAGAAGAAAAAGAAGAAGAAAAGAAAATAGATGATAATGACTTAAAACAAATAGATAATAAAATAATGACTATTGATGATTTTTTAGATAATTTTGAAATAGATAAGTAAGTTTTTCTAAAAGTTTCATATAATATTTTAGGTGATTAAAATGACCAATAAAGATTCATTTAAAATTTTTGTAGCGAAACATCCAGAATTCATAAAATATGTAAATAATGGTACTATGACATGGCAAAAGTTTTATGAAATGTATGATTTATATGGTGAAAATAATGATATATGGCAAAAATACAATAATACTGAAGAAGAAAAGAATGATTTAAAAACTAGTGAATTTTTGAATTTTATAAAAAATATTAATATTGAAAAGTTACAATCAGGTATGGAGAGTGTAAGTAGGGTTTTAAGTTTAGTTTCAGAAATTGGAAATAAAACAGAAACTAAAGAAGAATATAATCCTAGACCAATTTATAAACATTTTGAAGATTAATGACTTTAGATATTCAATTTAAAATAAAAAATAATAATTTATATAAAGAATATCTAAGGTCACACTCTTATTGGTATAAAACCTTAACAAGATATCCTGATGCTTTTAAAAATTTTGAAGATGAAGTTAAGAAATTTTATAAATTAACAACTGTTGATCGTATAAATAAATTTTCACAAACATTAGAAATGGTTCAAACTTTTATGTCAGTTTTAAAATAAGGAGTTTATATGCGTATTATAAGTGGAAAATATAAAGGTAAAAAAATAGAAGGATTTAATATTGATGGTACTAGACCAACTATGGATCGTGTAAAAGAATCTTTATTTGCAATGATTCAAAATAATATTAAAGATAGTATTTGTCTTGATTTATTTGCTGGTAGTGGTAGTCTAGGTTTAGAAGCACTTAGTAATGGTGCTAGTAAATGTTATTTTTGTGATAATAATAATATAGCTATAAAAACCATAAAAAAAACATTAGATGAAATTAAAGAAGTGAATGCTGTTTTAAAACTAGGTGATTATGAACAAATATTAAAAAGTTTTAAAAATGAAAAATTTAATATTATATTTTTAGATCCACCATATAAAATGAATTTAATAAATAATGTACTTAATATAATTAATGAACTAGATTTATTAAATGATAATGGAATTATTGTATGTGAATATGAAACTGAAATAGTTGAAAATAATAATTTTGAAATTATAAAAGAACGAAAATATGGAACGATAAATATTAAAATATATAAAAAATTAGAAAAAATCTAATTTTTTTTAGTTTTAGGCAGGAGTTTTTATTTTTTTTTAGAATAATATATGTAGGAGGTGAGAAAATCAAAAAATATCCATTTGTAAAACAAAATGAAAGTAAAGATTGTGCTGTTGCATCTTTACTGATGATAATTAAATATTATCGTGGATATGTATCCAAAGAATATTTAACTGAACTTACTAAAACAAATAAATGTGGGACTACTGCTTTTCATATTATTGAGGCTGCTAAGAAAATTGGATTTGAAAGCAAAGGAATCAAATTAGAATTAAATGATTTAAAAAAATATGTATTACCATGTATTGCACATGTGACAATTAATAAATCATTTAATCATTATATAGTAATTTATGAAATCAACTATGAAAAAGAATATTTAATAATTGGTGATCCAGCAAAAAAATTAGAAAAAATATCTTTTAGTACTTTTGCAAAAATTTGGAATAATATTATTATTACATTTATTCCAGTAAAAACTATACCAGTTTTACAAAAAGAAGCAAAAGCTACTAATATAATTAAATTGATTTATAAAAATATTTGTATGTATCTAAAAACCGTTTATGTATCTGCTGTAATTTTTATATTGCTGTCACTGGTTTGTTCTTTTTCCTTTAAAATTATGCTTGATGAAACAATGGACTTAGAACCTAAAAAAATGTTCATATTCACGTCCTTAACATTTATATGTTTAGAAACGTTCAAAAATATTTTCGGAGCTATCCGTAATAAATTTTTAATTATGGCAAGTCATAAAATTGATTGGAATTTGACGAAGGATATTTTTGAAAAAATCATCTCCTTACCATATCGTTATTATCGGAATCATACAACAGGAGATATTGTTTCAAGAATTCACAATTTAGATAAAATTAAAGAAATATCAACTCAAATAATAATTATTGTACTTATTGATTTACCACTTATGATATTATCTGGTATTGCACTTTTCTTTATAAATAAATACCTCTTTACAATTTCAGTACTTATTCTTATATCTCTTATTATTATAAATTCTATATTCAACCCTATCTATAAAAAATATATTAATACTCTTCAAGAAAAAAGTGCATATGTAAATAATAATATGATTGAAAAAATAAGTGGTTTTGAAACAATTAAAGGTCTTGGAATTGAAGATGAAGCAATTAATAATTTTGAAAATAATTATTTTGAGTTTCATTCCAATTGGATTCATATGGATAAATTATATAATATTCATAGTACATTTAAAACTCTGTTAAGTGATTTAGGTTCTTTGATTTTATTTTCAATTGGCTGTTTACTTGTATTTGATAATAAAATGACTTTTGGAAATCTACTTGCTTTTAATTCATTATTTATCTATTTTATTGGCCCAGTAAAAAGTATTACTGACTTAAGTACCAATTTAAAAGAAGCTATTAATTCTTTAGAACGAGTTCAAGATTTAGTAATAAAAGATGAAGATAGTGGCATAATATGTAGAGATATGATAGGCAATATCGAGTACAAAAATTTAGATTTTTCATATGATGATATGAATAAAAATTTGGATAACATTAATCTTAAAATAAAAGCTAAAGATAAAGTATTGATTTTAGGAGATAGTGGAGCTGGTAAAAGTACAATGCTTAAAATCTTAATGAAATATTATAAGGTTAATCGTAACCAATTATTTATTGATAACGTAGATATTAATGACTATAGCATGAATGCTATTAAACAAAATATTTGTTATATATCACAAAATGAAATATTATTTAATGATAGTTTAATTAATAATTTGAAAGCTTATCGTAATATTAATAATGAAGAAATAGAAGAAATGTTAGATTTTTGTTATATTAGAGAAATCTTTAAAAATAGTAATTTAGGATTTCAAACACAAATAGAAGAAAATGGTTTTAATTTATCTGGTGGAGAAAGGCAAAGAATTATCTTAGGTAGAAGTTTACTTAAAAAATTTAATATTTTAATTATTGATGAAGGACTCAATCAAGTAGATATTTCTCTTGAAAGAAAAATTTTAAAGAATGTGTTAAAAAAATATAAAGATAAAACTATTATTGTTATTTCTCACAGATTAGAGAACATGGATTTATTTAATCATGTTATAAAATTTAAAAAAAATAGAATAAGTGAGGATCTTGTAAAAAATGCTTAATGATATGAATTTAATAACAAGTAATCAAAATTTAAAATTATCTTTAGTTATAAAAATAGTATATATTAGTTTTATATTATTCAATATATTATTATGTATTTTAAAAGTTAAACGTTATAATACATATGTTGCTAGAATTCAACAAGGAGATAACTATAATATGCAAGTCTTTGTAGCAAATGATGCTGATGAATTTATAACTGGCAATGAAATAATTATTGATAATAAAAAATATAATTATGAAATAGTAGATATTGAAAAAGATTACTTAATTGATAATAATGATAGATTTATGTTAGTAGATATAAATGTTCCAATGGAACAAAATGAATTTGATAGTAATTATATTAGTTTAAAACAAGATGTTAGTGGTGATAGTATATTTGATAATATTATAAAAAGAATAAAGAAAGGAATGAATTTATGAAAGAATTAGAAAAAAAAGAACTTATGAAGATTAATGGTGGAGGATGGGGAATAGGAATAGCTGTTGGTGCAGGAATAACATTTTTAATTGGAGTTATTGATGGATTTGTTCGTCCATTAAAATGTAGATAAGGAGAAAAAATATGCAACTAGAAAAGAAAGAATTACTTAACATTATAGGTGGAGGACTTACTGGAACACTTATAAATGCAATTATAAAAGGTGCTACTACTGTAGTTGATTTTGGAAGAAATATTGGAAGTGCTATACGTAGAATAACATTTGGTAAATTATGTCCTATTTAAAAGAAAATTCACTATTAAAAAAAATTTTATTACTCATATTAATACTCATGTTAATACCCCTATTTGATATAATATTAAAAGTCATGTTAGCATACGGTCAGTTAATTGGTTCATATGCTAGATATATTACAGAAGAAAATATTTGTTAAAAAAGTTATTGAAAAATAACTTTTTTATTTTGAACTTTTATTTTTTTTAAATTTATAGTATAATTTGATTATAAAAAGGAAGGTATAAGTATGGATTTTAGAGGTATAAAAGAATTTTTAAAAGATAGTTTATGGATTATAATAATTATTTTAGTTGTTCTATTAGTAAATATCTATATTATTTCATTCCAACAAGTAGTAGGACCATCTATGAATGATAATTTACAAAGTGGGGATATTGTAATATTAAATAAACTAATATATAAAATTAGGGATGTTAGAAGATGTGATGTAATATCTTTTGAACAAGATTCAAAAAATATGGTAAAAAGAGTCATAGGATTACCAGGTGAATACATAGAATATAAAGACAACTATTTATACATAGATGGTGTCAAATATGCAGAGGACTATTTAGATGAGGGTACTATAACAAAAAATTTTAAATTAGAAGATTTACCTGGAAATTATACTAAAATACCAGATGGGATGTATTTAGTGCTAGGTGATAATAGAACAGACTCAACAGATAGTCGAAACTTTGGTTTAA
Source organism: Bacilli bacterium (assembly GCA_016290195.1). Classification (GTDB taxonomy): domain Bacteria; phylum Bacillota_I; class Bacilli_A; order RF39; family UBA660; genus UMGS1045. Next base: position 14,650 of record JAEETF010000088.1, read on the forward strand.
TTAAGAAAAAAGACATAAAAGGTAAGGTTTCGATTAGGGTTTGGCCATTATCTGGTATAAAATTAATAAAATAGTAAAAAAAATGTTGTTTTATAAAGAAAAGAATGCTATAATTTCGTTGAGGCAAAATATAAGAAATTATATTACGCAAAGCTTTAGAGCCTAAGGTTGTATACTATGGTTGTCAGTTGCATATGTTTTTTATGCATTTTTTTTATGTTTGAAAGGAAGGTTTTATATGGTAACAAAGAAAAGAATTGTTTTAGCAACAATAGTGTTTATTTTTGCAGGATTATTACTATATACTTTTGCCAATCCTAGTGAGG
>JAEETF010000010.1 GCA_016290195.1 Bacilli bacterium
GAATTTACAATATAGTTTTTACTATCAATCATTAAGCCTTGAATATATGGTGTCGTATTATTTTCTTCTGTTTGCCATATTTCATTAAAGTTAAATTTTGGATAACTACTTGATACTGTTCCTTCATATATTGTATCTATCTTTGTTCCAAAGCCTGATGAATATCTTCCACTTGTATCTGCAATGAAGTATAATCCTTCTCTTGTTGTACCACTATCATAATGAATTAATTGTTCTCCACTATTTAGTGGGGTTATCTTTCCTATTGAATATGCATTTTTTACAGTATTATTATAATATGCATATCCAATTAAGCCTGCATAATATCCAGTTCCAGAAACATTACCTAGCGTATATACATTCGTTATAGCAGATCTATCTGATGATCCAAGAAGTCCTCCAATATTACCAGATGTTCCAGTTACATTTCCTGATGCATATGCTTTATTTATATTAGCCTGTATATGCTGTCCAACAAGTCCTCCGACATTTGCTACTCCAGATACATTTCCTGAAGCGTAACTATTTGTTATAGAAGTAGATTTATTATAACCTATTAAACCTCCTATTTGATTATTTGTTCCTGTTATATTTCCTGAAGTATAACTATTTGTTATTGAGCCAGATGAATTTACATATCCTATCAAGCCTCCGACATTTGCCGCACCATTAACATTACCCGTAGAGTAACTATTATCAATTGTAACTGTATTTGTATATCCAATTAATCCACCTTTATTATTCTTAGTTGATCCATCTACTTTTACTCTTGAACCACTATTTTTAATAGTAACATTTGCATCACACTTGCCAATAATACCACCTGTAAATTCATTTGTTGTTCCTGTTACAGTCATTGTATTTGGAAGAACAATTTTATCAAATGTAATATTATTTTTTGAGTATCCTACAAGTCCTCCAGTATTTGTTTTTCCAGTAACATTAACATTACCAATTACTTTAATATTTGAAATTGTAGTATTTCCGGTTGCATTTCCAATTAACAATCCTGTATTATCATTTGCATTATTAATTACTGGATTTACTAATGTTAAATTTTTAATTGATACCCCTGTTGTGGTTGCAAACAATCCATTAGCACTTACTTTTAAACCTGTAATATTATAGTTATTACCATCAAGTGTTCCATGGAAATTTGAAATTGTCGCAAAGCTTGATGCATATTTACTACTTGTCAAATCAATATCATTCATAAGTTTAAAATCTGCATATAAACTATTTCTTATATTATATAAATCTTCTGGTGTATAGATTAAGTATGGATTATCAGGTGTTCCATTTCCTTCTCTTTCGATAGTAATTGAATTTTCAATATAGTTTTTACTATCAATCATTAAGCCTTGAATATATGGTGTTGTTGTATTTTCTTCAGTTTGCCATATTTCATTAAAGTCGAATTTTGGATAACTACTTGATACTGTTCCTTCATATATTGTATCTATCTTTGTTCCAAAGCCTGATGAATATCTTCCACTTGTATCTGCGATGAAGTATAATCCATCTCTTCTTGTACCACTATCATAATGAATTAATTGTTCTCCACTATTTAGTGGGGTTATCTTTCCTATTGAATATGCATTATTTACATTATTATTATAATATGCATATCCAATTAAGCCTGCATAATTTCCAGTTCCAGAAACATTTCCTAATGTATATACGTTGGATATTGCTGCTCTATCTGATGATCCAAGAAGACCTCCTATACGGTCACTTGTTCCTGTTACATTTCCTGATGCATATACTTTATTTATTGTTCCATATGCATGAGCACCAACTAGTCCTCCTACATATGCTACTCCAGATACATTTCCTGTTGCATAGCTATTTGTTACTGAAACAGAAGCATCTACACCTATTAAACCTCCAACATAATTACCTGTGCCTGTTATATTTCCTGCCGCATAACTATTTGTTATTGTTCCTGATGATTTTACTTGACCTATTAATCCTCCTATGTTAGCGGCACCTGCCACATTACCAGCTGCATAACTATTATCAATTGAAACCGTATTAGTATATCCAATTAAACCACCCATATAGTTTTTACCAGTGCCATTTATCTTAGCTCTTGATCCACTATTGGTGATAGTAGTACTACTATTCGAATAACCTAGAATACCACCACCATTACTTTTTGATACTGTTACATTTACTGAAGATGTAAGTGAGATAGCATTAAATACTGTAGGATATGTAGAATATCCAACTATTCCACCAACATAGTCTCCACCTCTGATAGTAGTATTACCCATGATTTTTATGTTTTCAAGATTAACATTTGCACCGTTAATATATCCTGCAATTGCACCAACTTTACTTCCTTCACGCGTATTAATCATCATACGATCAATTGTTAGATTTTTAACTGTTGCTCCTGCTTCTAAACAAGTAAATAAGCCTGAAGCTGAAACAGCTAAATTTTTAATCTTATATCCATTACCATTAAATGTTCCACTAAAACATCCTAAAGTTGGAAATTCTAAAGCATAATCACTTAAAGACATATCAATATCATTCATAAGTGTATATTTGCCATCTAATTTATATCTAATTGCATTTAAATCATCAACAGTATATATTGCCTCAGAATTATTGCTTTCTGGATCATTTTCATCACGCACTATATTAGTAACTGTATATGATACAGGACTTGAGTATGTATCATCTTCATATTTTACTCTTGCTGTTACTGTCGTATTGTTTGTAACAATTCTTAAAGCTGCTTCATATGGTTGATAGTCATAATTATTAATTTTATATTCTAATGATTTGTATCCAGCAGGTGGTAAAACTATTACGAAAGTTGTATCAGTTGTTACAGAATTATCTGGTGTTCCTATAATACGTATTGGAAGTCTCTTATTATCAATATCCCACTTCATGTATACATCTTCTAAGAACTCATCAACACTATTTGAAAGAACATAATAATGACCAGTATAATCAATTAATCTTCCTTTTGCATCCTCAACTTTTACAACACCACTGCTAATATATTCACCAGCATGTTCTTGATTTATTACTATAAATCCTATATCTGAATTATAATCTTTCCAATTATTTGCAGCTCCAACCTTATATTTTTTATTTATTGCTGCTTCTGGATAATTAAGTTTAATAATAGAATATCCGCCCATATCAATAATTGCATATTGTACTAATCCTGTAACTGTATATTGTGCTTGAGCATTATTATATTCATCATCATGGCATATTGCATATATTGTTGACTCATTTTCTTCTACTTCAAATGGACCTGTATAATTTATAAATGCTCCTCCATTTATACTATACTGTTTTACTGTAGCCTTAGAGTCATAATCAATAGATATCACTCCAACTTCACCAGTTAATCCCGGTTTCTTTTCCATTGTTATAATTGGGCTAGCTAGTTCATCACTAAGTATATTTGAAATCATTCTTGTTGCTTCACCATATGCACTATCACCGCGAGCTATAGCTGTAATTGTGCCACTCTTAGTTAAATCAAATGGACCTGTATATGTAATTTCTTCGCCATTATTTATAGTATATTTCTTCTCTGTTGTTCTTGGATCATAATCAATTGTTACAGTTACTTTTTCAACTAAATTAGAAGTTTTAGGTTCAACATTAATATTAACTTTTAATTGTTGAATTATTCCTGTAGTTGTATAAGTTGCTGTTTTAATTTCTCCATTATTATATTTAGCTTCAAAATAAATTACTTTTCCGTTTTGATTTATTTTAATTGGTTTTACATATTCTATCATCTCACCGCCATCAATACTATAATGTAAGTATTGACGATCAACGCTTGAAGATTCTACTCCAACATTCATTGAATGAGTATCAGCTGATAGAGAATGTTTTACTAATAATTCTGGAGCGTTTGTTGCTTTGGAAGTTGTATAAGTTGAACTTGTTTTAACACTCGGATCATATTTATTTTCATTTTCAGCATATATTACTACATTATTAGAATATTGCTTTATACATGTTCTATAATTATTTGTTGAAATCAACTCGCCACCATTTATGCTATATTTATAATTTGTACCTAAATATCTATCGAAAGTTATACAAGTCTTTTCTGCTAGACCTTCTTGTGTACTATCATATTTTGGTGCATAAATATCTCTTAATTTAGTTTCTGTATAAGAAGCTGTTCTTGTCTCACCATTGATATAATTTATGGCTACGTCAACTTTTGTATTATTAGTAGCAATATTACCAAAGTTACAGTATAAAGTATTTCTTGATTTTTTACTACCTGCTCCTTTAATGTTTTCCCAATCACAACGATCAGATACATCTTGATCATTAAGAAGTACTGATGTTGAAGTTCTTCTTCTTCCATCAATATAGATTAATAAAGTTGTTATTGTATTTTCATTAGCATATTTTGAATCAAATGTTATTCCAAATGTTGGTAAATAATCGTTTGTTGCAACTGCTGTATATGTTCCTGTTTTTATTGTTCCATCTTTATATTTTGCTTCTACATAAAGAACATCACCTGGATAATATAATGTTATTTTTCCAGTTAAATCTTGAAGTTCGCCACCATTAACACTATATTTTATTGTTTCTAATTCACGTATATCATATGTTGGCATTACTTCATATGCTAAATAATCTCCACTTATATTTGAATTAAATGCTATATCTTTAAGTGCATCAATAATTACAGTTATTGTTGCATATTCTTCATTTCCATCACTATCAATTGATCTTGCAACAATTACTGTTCCATTTTTATATATACGAAGTGGTGTTTCATAAGCGATAAATTCGCCACCATCTATACTATATTCATTTATAGATGCAAGTGCTGAATCATATGTAATTGCTACTTCAGTCATTAATTCTTTAGCACTCTTAGTTGTAGTAAATCTTGGTTGTCTTAATCCTCTTATTCTGCTTGTTGTATATGTTGCAGTTCTAACAAAGTTATTTGGATATGTTGCTTCTGCATATATAACTACACCATTTTTATTTACATCAATACTTTCAGTATAGTTTTGAAGTGGTCCACCATCTATACTATATTTTTTAGAAACAATTGTTCTTAAATCAAAGTTAATTGCTACATTTTCTGTTAATGAATCATTTTTAGGTGTTGATGTAAATGTTGGTTCATTAGCATATGAAACATTTTTAACTGTATAACTAGTTTCTCTCGTCACGCCATTTTTATCTGTTGATATTGCACGAATTACATCACCATTACTATGAACTTTAAATTGTCCTGTATAGTTTTGAAGTGCTCCACCATTTATACTATATTTAGTTGAAGTAGCTAGATATCTATCTGGTACTATTTCTATTAAACTATAAATATCATTCATATCATTATTAACTTGAATTTCATTTATAGTTGGAGCATTTAGTTCTCTGATTTTGCTTGTAATAATAAAGTTTTCACGTATAAATCCGCCTTCGTATGCGGCTTTAAAATTAACTCTTATGTTATTTTCTGACAAATTTATACAACCACTTTTACCACGCATTTCAAGATTTTGCCATTCGCCATCACTAATTTGATACTTAATAGAGGTTAAACTACGATCATCTGGTGTAGCACATACTCGTTCTATAGTATTTTCATTTGTAGTAGATGATGAGGTTCTTATTTCTTTTTGATGAATTATATTACTAGCAGTATATGTTACACTATGACGATTTCCTTCATGATCAGTATTTTCTACATATAAAACATCACCATTTTCATATAGCATTATTAATTCACCATTATAATCTTGTAATTCACTACCATTAACACTATATCTAATACTTTGAGTATAATATGAATCATAATTAACTTTAACGCCAATTTTTTCATCTTGATATCTTGAATATACTGTTATTTTTGGTTCCCTAAATCCTCTTATTTTACTCGTTGCATATGATGCTGAATATGTTGCACCATTTTTGTATGATACTTCAGCATATATAACTTGACCATTTCTATTAAATGTTACTGGGCCAGTATAATTCTGCATACTTCCGCCATTAATATTATATCTAATTGATTGAACATCTTCATCTGTATAAATAAGGCTTACAACCTCTGCCGTACCATCATTAATTGACAAACTACTAAAATATGGATTTATTAATTCAACTAATTCTTTTAACTTAAATGTTTTTTCTTTATTGATAGTAATACCTGTTTCAGTATCTTTGCCAGTTACAACTATTTTACCAGATTGATGTACGAAAACCTTACCATCATAGTTATATGGTCCAAGAACTATTTCTTTATATTTCTTTGTACCGTTAGAATAATATCCATTTCTTTCCTGTAAATATAACGTATATTTAATATCATCTAATTCTTCATCGGCATATACACGAATATATGATTCAGTTATATTTTCATCAAGCATTGGATCTGGTTGCATAACTATTTCCATATCATATATAGCACCATCACATGGTATATTTACACTTGCTGATTTTGATTTTGTACCATTGTAATAATAATATGCTTCAATTTCTACGCCACAAATATTGACTGGAAATTCTTCCTCATAAGTCATTTCTTCGCCAGAATTAATTTTATATTTTCTTTCTTCTTCATCGACATTAAATGGATAATCAATTTCAATACGTGCAACTTCAGTCTCATAAACTGGATCTAGAACATAAATACTTGGTGCGATTTCTTGAGCGGTTGCTATATGTCCAACGTTGCTAATTGTAAGTTTGTCATAATTTACTATTTTAGTTGTACCTAAATATGTACCATCAACATCAATGACATCAAAATTTTTAGCTACTTTAGCTTGAACAATAACATTTTCTGTTACTTTAAATGGTCCTTCATAATCAAGCCAAGAACTATTTCCAACTTTATACTTCTTTTCAACAGCATCCTCATCATAAGTTATGGATACTAAAACTTCTTTTACTCCTTTAATTTTTGGTACATAATCTATATCAACTAAAATTTGTCCATCTGGTGGTTCTATTATCGTATCGCCAGCTACCGCATATTTAATCCATACATTTTTTAAATCCGATCTATTTACACAAATACCATTTTCAGGATAATCATTCCAAGTTAGGGATAAATCATCTTGTGATTCGCCACTTCTACCAATACGCCATTTAATACTATAAGCACCTTCTGGATATTCCAAACGAAGTGGAACTAAACCATTAGAGCACCTTACAAGTGTTTTATCATCTTTATATGGATCATAAGGTTTTATTTTTGGTGTTCCACCAAGGCATTCCTCACAATCGCAATTAGTATTGGTTACTATTTCACCATTTATATTTGTGAATTCTACATAAAGATCTTCAATTTTACAAGCACCACTAAAATCAGTTATTAGACCTTCATCTATTAACTGTTGAAGTGTTACTGTAACTGTTTCATTTTCTGGAATATGAATATTTTGATAAACTAAATATTTTTTAGCTTCAAGTTCCATATTTCTTTTACTTTCTTCGCATGCTGAAAGACGCGAATTATGTAACATTTTAACAACCATAGGAATAGCTACTAATGCTGTAATTGCAAGAATAACTAATACCCCTAAAAGTTCTATTAAAGTAAATCCCTTTTTCTTCATGTATCACACTTCCCTATTATATATATAATACCATTTTCAAGGGGTTTTAGTCAATCAAATGTAAAGGATTACTCGACAATTTATTAGTTTTTATGATATATTAAAATATTAAACAAAAAAAGAACTTTTTTGTTCTTTGTTTGTTTATCAAACTCCTCCTAGAATTCCTTTGTTTCTAAGCATTTTTTTACGTAGCAAATCAACTGGTATGACACTAAAAGAAAATAGAATCATAATTATAAATTCATAGAAAGATAATCCTGATGTTCTAAATAAATTACCACCAAAATATAAAAGAATTATTTGAATAACTATTATTAATAAAATAACTATAAGAAAAACTTTATTTTTTAATAAATGAGCAAATAAATTTAAACGATGAGTTCTGGCATTAAAACAATTAAAAATACCTGTAAAAATAAATAATCCAAAAAATGCTGTCATTAAATATAAATCACTTCTAAACAAACTATTTATAATGGGTAATTTAATAAAAAATATACATAATACTGTGGTATACATACCTGTTACAATTATTTCATTTAACATATATTTATTAATAATATTTTCATTTCTTTTTTTAGGGAATTCACTCATATATTCTAATAATGGCGGTTCATATGAAAAAGCAAGTGCAGCGAATGTATCCATTACCATATTTATCCACAACATTTGAATTACAGTTACTGGGGTATCAATATTTATAAAAGGTCCTATAATTGATAAACCAACCGCACACATATTAACATTTAACTGAAAAATAATAAATTTTCTGATACTTTTAAATATAGTTCTTCCGAATAAAATAGCCATCGATATAGATTTAATATTATTATCTAAAATGACAATATCAGATGCCTCTTTTGCCACTTCTGTTCCGCTTCCCATTGAAAAACCAACATCAGAATTTTTTAAAGCTGGGGCATCATTAACTCCATCTCCAGTCATGCCAACAACTAAATTTAATGACTGAGCAATCCTAATTAATCTACTTTTATCAGTAGGTAATGATCTTGCTACTACTCTAAGATGGGGTAATATATTTCTTAATTCATCATCATTTTTTGTTTTTAATTCATCACTTGTTAATACTATATCATTTGCATCATTAATAATTCCTACTTCTTTAGCTATTGCACTAGCAGTATCTTTATTGTCACCAGTAATCATAACTACTTGAATATGGGCACTTTTAACCAATTTAATTCCTTCTTTTGCATCAGTTCTAACATCATCTTTAATGTATATAATTCCTACTAAAGTTAACTTATCCATTTGTAATTCATAATCCGATGTAGCCATTACAATAGTTCTAATACCTTTTGTTGTTTTTTCTTTAATATCTTTTTCTAAACTATTAATATTTGTTAATAGTTTTTTATAGCCATTTTCATCATAATAATTAGTACATTTTTTTAATAATATTTCTGGTGCACCTTTAATCAATACTATTTTTTTATCACCATTAATTGTAACTCTAGAATACTTATTTTTACTATCAAAAGGTATTATGTTGCTAATTCTAATATTTTTATTTTTCTCACATTTTATAAAATTTAATAGAGCTCTATCTGTTGAATTACCACCTACAATAATATTTTCTTCAGAATTATAAATACTTTCATTATTATAGACGGTTGATAATTTAACAATATCATAATATTTAGGATATTCTAAAAGATTATAATCACTATGGTATCTCTTTTGATTACCACTTAATATTTCTATTACTTCTAGTTTTCCATTAGTTAAAGTACCTGTTTTATCAGTAAATAAAATATTTAAACTGCCAGCTGTTTCTATACCAGTTAATTTTCTAACTAAAACATTATTTTTTAACATTCTTTTCATATTTGATGATAGAACTAGTGTTATCATCATCGGTAACCCTTCGGGTACTGCAACTACAATTATTGTAACACTAAGAGTTAGTGCATATAATAAATAACTTGTAATTAATGGAAAATTAGTAATAGTATTAATAATTAAATTAATATTAAAATTATTTTTAATAACAATATTAGAAAATAGATATGAAAAAGCAACTAATATTGCTCCAATATAACCTATTTTACTAATTATTTGTGCAAGATTTCTAAGTCTTATTTTTAGTGGACTATCTATTTTTTTATTTTGTAATTCTTGAGCTATTTTGCCATACACCGTTTGCATTCCAACACTATCAATATACATAAAAGCCCTTCCTGAATAGACTACAGAACCACGATATAGTTTACTATTTTCTTTTTTATATTGTTCCGTTGTCTCTCCATTTAATGAAGATTCATCACAAGTAATATTACCCGATATTAAAGTTCCATCAGCAGGTATTTTATCACCTGCCTCAAGTATACAAATATCTCCAACTACAACTTCTTCTATTCCTATATTTAAAATTTTATTATTTCGTTTAACTTTGCAATTTATTTTAGATGATTCTTCTTCTAATTTTTGAAACGCTTTTTCACTTCCATATTCGGAAATAGATGAAATAAAAGAAGCTAAAAAAATAGCAATCATTATTCCAATAGTTTCAAACCAATCAAAATTTCTAAATAAAAATATAGTTTTAATAGCAAGAGCAATAAGAAGTATTTTAATTATTGGATCACCCAATGATTCTATAAGTAATTTACTAAAACTATTATTTCTTGAATGATTTAATTTATTAGTTCCATATTTGTTTCTACTAGCAATAACCTCTTTTTCATTTAGTCCATTAAATTCTACATTCATTATATCCTCTCCCATTACTTAAATATATGAGGATATATTTTTTTATTAAGTAAAATTAAGCGTTTTTTTTAGACAAAAAAACTATCATTAGATAGTTTTTGTTACTTCATCAGTATTCTCTGTTCCTGTTTCACCAAAAGATTTAATAAAATTAATCTTATTTTGATTTGCGACTGCGTGATCAGGATTTTCAAGAGTATCTTTTTCAAGTTCTCTAATATAATCTGCACGTGCTTCTGGTGTATCGACACTATACTGAGCAATTTGAATATCACTCTTATTTTCTGATTCATTAGTTGTATTTGGATTTGTATTGAAATTATAAGTATCAATGTTTGAAACAGTTACAGTTTCTTCTTCTTTCTTGCTTGGTTCTAGAACAATATTTTCTTTTTGTTCATAAACTTCGCCATCCATTAATTCTCCATAACGTATTACTTTAGCTATTATTGCATTATTACCTGCTTCATTTTCAGGATGAGCAAGTGAATTATTTCTTAACCAAGTAATGTATTTTTCACGATCTTCTTTAGTATCCCAAGAAAATAATTCTGGAACCTCTGGTAATTCTGCATCTTCTGATTTTTCACTTACAAATTCATTTGTTTTTTCTTCAGTAAGTTTATCTTCTTCTACTTTTGGTTCTTCTTTTTCTTTTTTACCAAATAAAGATGCTAGAAAACCTTTCTTCTTTTTCTTTGGTTCTTCTTTCTTTTCTTCAACCGGAGCCTTAATTGGTTCTTCTGAAAACGTAGATGCTATTTCATTTACATCATTATTTTCTGCTAAGAATGAATTTGGTTCCTCTGTTGGAAATTCAATCTTTTCATTTTCCTCCAAGAATGAATTTTTTTCTTCTGTTGGATTAGGAGTAACAACTGATTCAAATTGTTCTTCCATTGTTTCACTTGTTGGTGCCTCTACGGAGTTTTCTGCAATAGTACCTTCACTTGGTTCTGTTAATTCGGCAGTATTAGTATTTTCTGACATTTCTACCACATTTTCAGTTGATACAACTTCTTCTTTCTTTGGCTCATCTTCTTTTTCTTTTTTGCCAAATAAAGATGCAAAAAAGCCTTTTTTCTTTTTCTTTGGTTCCTCTTTCTTTTCCTCAACTGGAGCTTCAATTGGTTCTTCTGAAAACGTAGATGCTATTTCATTCACATCATTATTTTCTGCTAAGAATGAATTTGGTTTCTCTGTTGGAATTTCAATCTTTTCATTTTCCTCCAAGAATGAATTTTCTTCTTTTGTTGGAATTTCAATTTTTTCATTTTCTGCTAAGAATAAATTTTCAGTTTGAACAGGAGTATCAACTGATTCTGTTGGTTCGTCCTTTATTTCAACTACTGGTTCTTCTGGTTCATTTGATACTTTATTTTCATTAATACCTTCTTCAGGAGTAAGTTCACTTAATTCTGATTCTTGAGTAGTATCTACTGTTTCTTCCTCAGTTGGCATAATACTATCCATCATTGGAGGTTCTGCCTTTTCTTCATCATTAATACTTAATAATTCATTTAATCTTTCTTCAGCATTTTCACCGCCAATTTCTTTTAATTCTTCACTATCAAAATTTGACATTGAAAGACTATCATTTTGTTCATTTACTTTTATTATTTTTTCTTCTAATTCTTTTTCTTCTGTTTCCATATATTTCCTCCTATTATCATTTTATCATATAATTAATATTAATCAACAAAAAATAACTATATTTCAATAGTTATTCTTCAATTAAATTACTAATATCATCTTTTTTTATTAAGCCAGCATCTCTTAGTGTAGTATATATACACGAATAGCTTCTTTTTCCATAAAATTTATAAAATTTTCTTATACTAACATGACTTTTCTTATATAAACTAATAATTTTGTTTTTTTCTTCATCACTAATAGTGTTAATAGGTTTTCTATTTTTATTACCATGTTCAAGACGAATAGTTCCATCTAATATTTCTTTTTTTAATTTTAAAATATATTTTGGATGAAAACCTGTAATGGTTGCGATTTCAATGTACGATAAAAAAGTTTTTTTATCTAATTTATCTTTTATATATTTAATTGCGACCTCTTTATTCTTAGACATTTTTAACCACCTTTTCTATTATAACACTAAAGTAGTAATTTTATAAATTTATTTTTAAAAATTCTTCATTTAAAATTGAATATAAATTTACATATACTGGTTTTGATGTTATTTTCTCTAGATATTTTTTATATCCTATAAGTTGTTTTTTATAATCTTCAGATTCAGTATACTTTAATTTATAATCAATTAAATTAACATATGTATCATATTCTATAACTAAATCTATAATTCCATGATAATTAATATTATTATCAGTATACATAAATTCTGTTTCTTTATAAATATTTTTATAATTTAAATCTAATTTAGATATAAAATTTTTAATTTTATTTTTTATTAATATATTATCAATAATATCATAATTTGGATTTTTAAAATCTATATATTCTAACGTTTCATGAAATTGTAATCCCAAATCAAGATTTTTTTGTAAGCCAGAATTTATAATACTATTAATTGTTTTAGAAAATTTTTGTTCCTCATTAATATCATCATTGATATTAAATGTTTCTATTTGTAATTTGCTAACATCGCTATCAAGTTCTATTTCTTTTTTTAAGATAGTATTATATTTTTTAGTTAACTTTAAATTTTCTAAATCTATATTACTTTTATATGAATTTAAATAATCATTTAATGCATAAATAATATCAGCAAATGATCTAAATTGTTTACGCATATTTATATTATATTTTTTATTACTCTTTTTAAGATTTTCAGGAAGAATAAAAATCATTTTTTCTTTTGCTCTAGTAATAGCTACATAAAATAAACGTATTTTTTCTGATATTTCATCCATTATATAATCATTTTTAAGTAAATCTATATATATAGTTTTACCAATACCATTTTTATAGTATGGAGCAATTATACCATAATTATTACTATAAATAAATCTATCTTTTATATCACTAAAATTAAATTCTTTATATAATCCAATATAATAACAAACAGGAAATTCTAGACCCTTAGATTTATGGATAGTCATCACTTTTACACTATTACTTTCATCTTTAGAAACTGATAATTTATTTTCATAACCATTATCTATTATGTCCTCAATATATTCAGAAAAATCATATATTGTTTTACCTAATTTAGAATGTTCGTTTGCTACATCATATAAATATTCCATTATAACTAAATTATCATCTATATTACCTATTTCTACTAATTTCTCATAAATAGAAAATTCATTATAGATAGAATATAATATTTGTGAAATATTTTTTTCATCTAAGTCAATAATTATTTTTTTAATTTTTTGAATTGATTCTGAATCTGATATATTATTATTTTTTAAATATTTAAATATCTTCATATCATCATATGAACAAATAAAACTACGAGCTAAACTCATAAATAAGTATTTATATTCTGTATCATATTCCTTATTTTTTTCTTTTATTAATAGTTTTATTATATTATGAATTATGCGTAAACAATATGAAGAATTAATATTTTCATCACTATAAATTGATAGTGGAATATGTTTATAATTAAATATTTTTTTTATTAATGTAAAAGATGTAGATCTATCAATTAAAATAGAAAAATCGGAATATTTACAGTCACGATATATTTTTTCTTCTTTGTCAAATATTTGATACTTATTTTTAACTTTATTAATAATATCTTCAGCAACTATAAAGCTTTCTATTTCCTCTTTAGTATAAATACTATCCTTAGCATATTCATATGTATAAATATCATTATTATAATTTTGATTTGGTTTATTATCTTCATAACTAGTGTTTCCAAAAAGCATTTGATGAGATTCTTTATAATTTGCGCCACCTAAATCATTATCCATTAGGTAATTAAATATTAAATTAATATTATTAAGCACTTCATCTCTTGATCTAAAATTCTTATTTAAATCTATTTTATAACCACCAGAATTTTGTGAATACTTCTCATATTTATTTTTAAATATGTTAGGATTTGCATTTCTAAAACGATAAATAGATTGTTTTATGTCACCAACCATATAAACATTATTATCAGAAATTAAACTAATAAAATACTCTTGTATATCATTTGTATCTTGATATTCATCTATCATTATTTCTTTAAAATTATTTTTAATCTCTTCCTTTACACTTTTATTATTTTGGATGACATTTATTGACATTTTTACAATGTCATTAAACTCAAATAGTTCATTTTTAAATTTATATTCTTGAATTTTATTATCTAAAGTCTTTATTATTTCAATAATTATAGTAACATAATCGTAAGTTAGTAAAATTTCTTTTTTTATTTCATCAACTGAATCATAATGACATAATTCTTTTATTTTTTTAATAATATTACTAATTTCTTCTTTAATAATTGTTACTTCTTCATCACAATTTTTAGGCTTATTTGGAAGTTTAAAATCAAGTGAATTTTTTATATCATTATATTCAGTACTATCTAATAATTTTTTTAATAAATCATAATGGTTATAATAATATTCACCATCTACTAGATATTTTAATTCTTCTAAATTATTTTTTAACAATTCCTTTTGTTCATTTATTAAATCTAAATATTTATTAATTTGCTTATTAATAAATTCTAAATTAAAATATTCTTTTTCATATGTATCTAAAAATTCTTGTTTATTTATTTTTAAATCTAATTTTTGATCAATATCTAAAATATATTTTCTAATACTTTCATCATCTTTAATACATAAATCATCAATTAATTTTAAAAATTTAGAATTTTTATTTTCGTACATATTATTAAATATTTTATCAATAATTTTATTTTTTTCTAATTTAATAATATTACTATCTGCAATACTTACATCTTTTGAAATGTTTAATAAATAATGATACTTTTTAACAAGTGAAAGAGCAAAACTATCAAATGTTGTTATAAATGAACCTTCTATTAAATCAAGTTGTTTTTTTAAAGATAAATCTTTTTGTAATTCTTTTCTAATTCTATCTTTCATTTCTTTAGCTGCGGCATTTGTAAATGTAAGAATTAATAATTTATCTATATCTATACCATCTATTATTTTTCTTAAAACACGATTTGTTAATACTGCTGTTTTACCACTACCTGCTCCTGCTGAAACAATAATATTTTGATTGTCTTTTTTTATTGCTTCAAGTTGTTCTTTAGTCCAATTAGGCATCTAATTCACCTTCTTCTACAGTCACAATATTATCTTCAGTCATAAAACATAAATCCTTATATTTACAAAAAGCACATGATACATTTTCATGATTTATACTCTTTGGATTTATAGGAAATTTACCATCTAAAATTAATTTAATTGCTTCATTTATCTTTGATTCTACAGTAAGTAAAATATCATCTAATTCTTGATTAGAAAATAATCTAGTATAAGCAGAAAAACCAGTTTTTGTTGTTTTCATTCCTTTAATTAATTCACTGTTTTCATATGTTTTATCAAATTGACTTAATATATTTTCATCACTAGTACTAATTCCTTGAAGATAAAGTTTTTTTTCAAGTTCTTTTTCATATTCTTCTTTTGTCCCTGTTTTAATATCCATATCAAGTAATTTTTGATAATATAATCCACTAATAATAGGATTTTTAAACATTTTACTATTCTTTATTAAGTAAGCATAAATCGGCAACTGCAAATCAAAGCCAATATTAATACGATCTAATTTTGTACTTATAAAACCAGTTTTATAATCAATTATTGAAACATATTCTTTATTATCTTTTTCTAAATACATTATTTTATCAATAACACCCATAAAAGTAATTTTAATTTTAATTTTACTACTTTTATCAATATAAATTGCTTTTTCATATAGTTCTTTATTAAAATTAGTTAATTTCTTTTGTTTATTTATTGTTTCTATTATAAATTTTAAATATTCTTTAGTCTTACCTAAAAAGAATTCTTCTTTAGATGTTAATTCATATTCATTAGTATCTAAAAACTCTTTAAATTCTTTTTCTAAATTAAAATCTTGATTACTATATTTAGATAATACATAATGCATTAATGAACCTAAATAAGCACTAAAATTTGATTCAAATTCATCTAATTTTAATATATTATTTATATAATATTTAAAACCACATTTATAATAATTATCTATTGCTGAATATGATAATAAAAGTTTTCTATCTAAAAATTCATATAAATCATTAGTATCTATTTCTTTGAAATTATTATCATATTTTTTATAATTATTAGGTAAACTATTATAAAGTAATTTTAAATTCTCATCCATATTACCATATTTAAAATATGTATCTAACTTTTGACCAAGTTCAAGACTAGATAAAATAGAAGAATATGTAATATTATCACTTTTCTTTTCAATTATTTCATATTTTAAATCATCATTTAAACTTGATATTAAATAAGTATTAAAATAAGTTTTATCTTTATAAGTTATTACTAAGTTTTTAACTTTTTTAATTTTATCTAATGTAAGATTTTTTTCTCTAACAAAACGTTCTGTAGTAGTTTCTTTATTTATTATCTTAGATAATTTATCACTTATATAATCTGTATCTTTATATGTTCTAGGAATATTTTCATTATTAAAACCTAATAAATAATAATAATTATCACTTTCTTCATCCATATCTAATACATCAATAAATTCAATATTATTAATAGTTTTTTTATCTTTAATTACTTTATTTCTAAATTCATAAATAAGCATATCTTTAATATCTAAAAAATTATTACACCATGAATATGAATTACAAATATCAATAATATCACTTATAAGCTCACTATCATATTTTTCTTGTAATATAGAAATGGTATCACTAATATTTTCACTTAAATTATCAAAAAAATCTTTAGCTACTACAGTTCCATATAATGTACTATTATTAATAGAAATAGGTATATTTAATAAATTAAAAATATATTTTATAGAATAAAGATATTCACTTGTTACATTAACAAGTTTAATTTTAGATGCCGGTATATTTTCTTTTAATAAATTTATGATACTATTACCTACAAATATTATTTCATCTTGAATAGTTTTAAAATGAATTATCTTTTTAGCATATTCCTCTTTAATTTCATTTTCTATAAATGAAATTAAATAACCTTCACCTATTTTATTTATATATTTTAAATCATAATTAATATTATAAAAAATAATTTGTTTATCACTTATATATTGTTTAAATAATCTATTTTCTTTTATTAATTTTTCTTCAGTTAATTCTTCTTTTAACTTAAATAAAAATTCTAATTTTGAATCATTATATTCTTGATTAATATATTTTAAATTATTTAAATATATTAAAGCAATATCATAATTAACATTATATTTATGCATAATATAGTATATAGTTTTTGTATCATAACTAAATGTCATATTAGTTATAAATTCATTTATATTTAATATTTTAAAATTAACTAATTTTTTATTATCAAAATAATGTTTTAGTATTTTTTGTTTTTCTAAATAATTACATACAATAATTGAATTTTCTTTTATATTATCTAGCATAAACATCTACTCCTTGTTATAAATATTATAATATACATTTGTTCTTATCACAACAAATAAAAATCATATTTAAAAAATATGATTTTATTTAATACTTATTCTTTTTTGAGCAAAATGTTTATAATAATCTAATTCTTCATCAGAATTAGAAACTTCAAATCTATCAAAAGTAGGATACATAGTAATAATATTTTTACTGTGTGGTAAAGTAATAACTTTTATATAATTTTGACCTGCTGAACCAATATTTTTATATGGAATAATATATTCATCATTAAAATGTAATCTCTTTAATTTATTTTCACAATTTAACTCTTGTTCTGCAATAAAAAATAAACTTTTAATATCAATACCTTTTTCAAATCTACTTTTGCACTGTTCATATCCATGATTTATCGTAACATGTCTTATAGCTC
>JAEETF010000011.1 GCA_016290195.1 Bacilli bacterium
CCTAACTTACCAAAGTTAGGTTTTTTTATTACTTAAGAATAAGTAATATTATGATTATAAGAAGTGAAAAGATTAATAAGTCTTTTTTACTCATAATTATCACCTCCGTATAGTAAAACCCCCTGAATATAGAAAATTTTCCTAAACTAAGGCAAACTTAACTTTTTTAAGAATTCCATAAAATATATATCACAATAATTATTTATAAACAAAACACTAAAATTAAAAATCTGTAATATTATTTATTACAGATTTCTTGTTTTTGTTATACAATTTTTTAAAATCTAACAAAAAAAGCATAATAATTATGCTTTTTCTATCTTAATAAACATTTCTTCATCATTGATATCATATTTATCTGTTAATTTAGAATCTTTAATCATATCAAGGCCAAGTGTTTCATTTTTAATAAAATCACTATATTTTTCAAGTGTTTTATCTATTTTTTCATTACCATTATAATAGATATTAATTCTATCAGTAATTACTAAATCTTTTTCTTTTCTAATACTTTGTACTATTCTTACTATTTCTCTTGCCATACCTTCTAATATTAAATCTTCTGTAAGTTCAGTATTTAATATTACAAAGTTTTTACTATTACTTGATGAACAGAAACCATCTTTTACATTTATTTTAATATCAACCATTTCAGGTGTTACTTTTAATTTTTCACCATCAAGATTAATTTCAATAGAATCATCTTTTAATTTTTCTATTTCATCATTATTAAGTTTTGATAAAGCTGTAGCAAATAGATTTACTTTACTTCCAAGTGTTTTACCTACTTCTCTAAAGTTTGGTTTAACACTATAATTCATATATTTATCCATATCTGATGTAAAGATAATATCTTTAATATTTAATTCTTCTTTAATAACAGAAGTTAAATTACCAATTATTTTTTCATTAGTACTTGGTAAAATTATTTCTGTAAGAGGTTGTCTAACTTTTATTTTAGCATCTTCTCTAGCAAATCTACCAAGTGAACAAATATCACGAACTAAATCCATTTGCTCTTCTATTTTTTCATCTACTAATTTAGAATCATATTTAGGAAAATCTGCAAGATGTACTGATTCTTTACCTGTTAAATTTTGATATATTTCTTCAGTTATATATGGTGTAATTGGAGCCATAATTAAACTTAAGTTAACAAGTACTTCATAAGTAGTTAAATAAACTGCTTTTTTAGATTCAGTAAGTTCACTTTCCCAGAATCTTCTTCTATTACTTCTGATATACCAGTTTGATAAATCATCATTTAAGAAAGTTACCACATTTCTAACAACAGTTGTCAAATCATAACTATCATATGCTTCTGTTACATTCTTAATCATCTTATTCATTTTTGATATTAACCATTTATCAGTAATATCTCTATCTTTAACATCTATCTTATATTCTCTTGGATCAATGTTATCTGCATTAGCATACATCTGGAAGAATGTATAAGTATTTTTAAATGTACTAATATATTTAGAATATATTTCCTTAACACCTTCTTCATCAAATTTTAAAGGTGTCCATACTGGAGATACATACATCATATAACTTCTAATTGTATCAGCACCATACTGTGTCATAATAGCTACTGGATCAATAATATTACCTACTGATTTACTCATTTTTTTACCATGAGCATCAAGCATCATATCATTTACTACAACATTTTTAAAACTTGACTCTCCAGATAAAATAGTTGATATAACAAGTAAAACATAGAACCATCCTCTTGTTTGATCAACTCCTTCTGCTATAAAATCAGCAGGGAATTGATTTTCAAATAATTCTTTGTTTTCAAATGGATAATGATACTGTGCATATGGCATAGCTCCACTATCAAACCAAACATCAAGAACATCACTTACTCTATTCATTATCTTACCACAATGAGGACATTTAATGTGCAAATCATCTACATATGGTCTATGAAGTTCTATTTTTCTTACATCTACTTTTTCAATTACTTTTTCTTGTAATTCATCAAGTGAGCCTATAACTGTAAAATCATTACAATCTTCACACATCCAAATTGGAAGTGGACATCCCCAATAACGATTACGAGAAATACCCCAGTCTACCATATTTTCAAGCCAATTAGCAAATCTCTTTTCTCCAATATATGATGGATACCAATTAATCTTTTTATTCGCTTCAATAATTTTATCTTTATATGCAGTTGTTTTTACATACCATGCTGGTTTAGCATAATAAATAAGTGGACTCTTACATCTCCAACAATGTGGATATTCATGAGTTATTTTATGTTTCTTAAATAATTTATCATTTTCTTTTAAATATTTGATAATATCTATTTCTAGTTCTGGATCAGTAACTAAACGACCTTTCCAATCACCAGTAGTATAACATCCATCACGTCCTACTGGATTAATAAATGTAATACCATTTTTAGTAGCAACTCTATTATCATCATCACCATATGCAGGTGCTATATGAACAATACCAGTACCATCGCTATCTGTTACATAATCATCAGCTACAATAACAAAAGCTTTACCATCTACTTTAACAAAAGGTATTAATTGTTCATATTCAAGTCCAACTAAATCTTTACCTTTATATTTTTTAATTACTTCATATTCTTCTCCTAATACACTATTTGCAAGTGATTCACAAACAATAAAGTTATATCCTTTAGAATTAACTTTTAAATATGTTAAATCTGGATTAACACAAAGTGCAACATTAGCCATTAAAGTCCATGGTGTTGTTGTCCAAACAAGTACATAAGTATCTTCACCTTTTAATTTAAAGGGTACATATACTGTATTAACTGAATCTTCTTGATAACCTTGAGCAACTTCAAATGAAGCAAGTTCTGTTCCACATCTAGGACAATAAGGTAAAACTTTAGCTCCGTGATAAATTAAACCTTTTTTATGAAATTCATTAATAATCCACCATTCAGTTTCAATATAATCATTTGTACATGTAATATAAGGTTTTTTAATATCAATAAATTGTCCCATTAAATTAGTTACAATATTTACATCTTCAATATTAGTAGCTGTTTGTTTATTACATTCTTTACAAAAATTTTCAATACCAAAAGCTTCAATATCAGATTTTGATTTAAATCCAAGTTTTTTTTCTACATTATATTCAATAGGAAGTCCATGAGTATCAAGTCCAATCTTTCTAAGTACTCGATTGCCTTTCATTGTTCTATATTTACAAAAACTATCTTTTATTGTTTTAGCAAATACATGATGAATACCAGGTTTAGCATTTGCATATATTGGTCCATCATAAAAAACATAGTCTTCTTTTCCTTCTCTGTTTTCAATTGTCTTAGTTAAAATATCTTTTTTATCCCATTCATTAAAGATACTTTTTTCTATTTCATTTACTTGTCCTTTTCTTAATTCTTTAAACATAATTTACCTCCTATGCACTTATAATTACATATGAATAATATGCAACAAATATTAATAAAAATATAATTCCTTCTTTTTTACCAATTTTATGATCATTAGCAGAAAATATAAATAGCAGAATCGCACTAATAATCATAACTACTAAATCAATATAATTAAATGTAATATTATTAATACTACCAAATATAGCAGTAGGTATACCAAGTACCATACCAATATTAAATATATTACTTCCTACAACATTACCAATGGCGATATCATATTCCCCCTTGCGTGTTGCAGTAACACTAGTAACTAATTCTGGAAGTGAAGTTCCAAGAGCAATAACAGTTAAAGCTATCATCTTTTCACTTACACCAAATGAAGCAGCTAAATAAGATGCTGAATCTACAACAAAGTTACTTCCAAATATAATAGCAAGAATTCCTAAAATTGTAAAGATAATTGCTTTAGGAAGTTTAAAATATTCAGTGTCGCTAGTTTCTTCCGTTTTTTTACGCATCATAGAAACTAAATAATAAATAAATACACAAAAGAATAATAATACAGCAATTCCATCACTACGTGTAAACGCATTCTCACTTGTATGATTAATTAATTTATCAGAAAGTAATACTCCAAGTAAAGTAGTAATTAAAATAGTAATAGGAAGTTCTTTCTTAACAGTATTACTTTTAACATTAAGAAAATGAAGCATTGAACTTACCCCAAGTATTAATAATATATTTAAAATATTACTTCCTATAACATTACCAAGTACTATATCACCACTACCTGATAAAATTGATTTAATACTAACAGCAAATTCAGGTGCACTTGTTCCAAAAGCAACAATAGTAAGACCTATAACCATTTTAGATATTTTAAAATTACCCGCTAAACTACTTGCTCCATCTACAAAAATATCTGCCCCTTTAATTAAAATAACAAATCCAACAATCAATAAAATAATATTTAATACCATATTTCCTCCAATAAAAAAAGCTCTTAACTTAAGGACGAACTAGCCGCGGTACCACCTTAATTCAAGAACTTGCTCTCTATAACTATAACGCGTTACCGTTCTTTCCTAATTATTCAAAAAGACACATCAAGAGTGATTTATACATAACTTATTTATTAGTTTCCACCAACCACTAACTCTCTACAAAACTTATTATATATCGTCTCTATCTATTGCTTATAATTCTACTTTTTCTAATTCTTCAACTACTTCTAGTTGTGCTTCAACTATATCTTTAATACGACGTTTGAATACTGCAATATTTCTTCTTAAAACATTTGCTTCTACTTCAGTCTTTTCAGCTCTTAGTAATGCTTCATTTACTATTCTATTAGCATTCTTTTTAGCTTCTTCAATTAGAAGTTCTCCTTCTTTAGTAGCTGCAAGTCGCATTTGATCGGAAGTTTTTTGAGCCATCATAATAGCTCTATTAAGTGTTCCTTCCATTCTTTCATACTGAGCTAGTTTTTCTTTTAAACTTTTATTTTCTTCAACAAGATTTTTATACGAATCAAGAGTTTTTTGTTGAGCATCAATTTGATCATCTTTCTTTTTGATTTCTCTAACCATGCTTTCAACACGACCAATTACTTTATCTAAAAAATCATTAACTTCATCTGGATCATATCCACGAAGTGTACGATTAAATTTATCCATTATTGTCACCTCTTGACTTTTTTATTTAAAAACTTACCACTCAGTATTTATATCTGTATTATCGTATATATCTTTTCCTTCTTTTTCATCAGTAATTTTACCTTCAACATTAATATTATTTGGTGTACAAAGGAAAATACCTCCACCAATCTTTTGTAAATCTCCACCAATTGCATATATAGTTCCACTTAAGAAATCTACAATACGTTTAGCTTGATCTGAAGTTACTCTCTTTAAATTAACAACAACAGTATTTCTTGCTTTTAAATAATCTGCAATTTGTTGTGATTCAGAATAAGCTCTTGGCTCTAATAAAATCATTTTACTATTACCATCATTTTCTTGAAGAGCTTCCTCTGTTTTAATTGTGTAATACTCATCACTAGCTGTTACATTTTTGTTACTGAAAACATCACTATCATCATTAGATAACCATTTTTTTATACTAAATCCCATACGAAACCTCCATATTCTGTTCTCTACTCTATATAATTCTATCATATTAATAAGAAAAATAAAAGATTTTTTATTAATTTTTTATAAAAAAAAGTCTTAAATTAAAGACTTATTCTTTTTCATATTTTTTTTGAATACTTTATGTGAGACATCATCTCGCATATTTTTAGTATTTAAAATCTGTTTTATATTATGTTCTCTACTATACCAAATATCTCCATAATTAAATTTTACTTTTAAATTTGATACAAAAATTGGCTTTATACTATCTTCATATATAGTAATAGAATTTTTAATACTTGCAACTACATATTCTTCAAAATCAGCACTTTTATCCATCTCATAATTTTCAATAGCACTTATAAGCGCCGATGCTCCTACTTCACAAATATCTTTTCTTGATTTTAATTTTGGAAAATATTTAAAAATAGTATAAGCTACTAAATCACAATTATAATTTACTAAAGCACTAAGTTCTATACTATTTTCTTGATTATTTGAAGAATGATATCTTCGAAATAAAGTATTATTTATCTCCCTTTTTTCTTCTAAAATATTCATTATATTCCTCCTATATTATTGTATGCTAATGTGTTTTAGGGGTTAGAAAAACACAATAAATATTGTGTTTTAAAATTTAATTCTATCACTAATATACTCTTCAAGATTGTCGATTTTAATCGTTTTTTGTTTCATAGTATCTCTGTCTCTCACTGTTACTGTACCATTATTTAAAGTTTCTTCATCAATAGTTATACAAAATGGTGTACCAATAACATCTTGTCTTCTATATCTTTTACCAATATTACCTGCTTCATCATAAGTACACATAAAGCTTTTTGATAGTTTATGATATATGTCCATAGCTTTTTCTTGATGATACTTTTTCATAAGTGGAAGTACTGCTACTTTATATGGAGCAAGTGCTGGTATAAAATGCATAACTTCTCTTGTTGTACCATCTTCTAATATTTCTTCATCATATGAATCACAAAGGATAGCAAGTAAAAGTCTATCACATCCAACAGAAGGTTCAATAACATATGGTGTATATTTTTCATTTGTATCTGGATCTAAATATTTTAATTCTTTTCCTGAATGATTAGAATGTACTGTTAAATCATAATCTGTTCGATCAGCTATTCCCCATAATTCTCCAAAACCATTTGGATAATTATATTCTATATCTGTAGTTCCTTTACTATAAAATACTAATTCTTCTGGTTTATGTTTTCTAAGTCTTAAATTATCTTTATTAATACCTAAATCAGTTAGAAACTTCATACAATATTCTTCATAAAATTTAAACCATTCCATATCAGTACCTGGTTTACAGAAAAATTCATATTCCATTTGTTCAAATTCACGAGTTCTAAAAATAAAATTACCTGGTGTTATTTCATTACGAAATGCTTTTCCAATTTGAGCAATACCAAAAGGTATTTTAGCACGCATACTTCTTTGAACATTTAAAAAATTAACAAAAATTCCTTGAGCAGTTTCTCCACGTAAATATACTTTACTCTTACTATCTTCAGTTACACCCATATGAGTTTCAAATAAAAGATTAAATTTACGAATAGTTGTAAAATTGTTAGAACCACATTTTGGACATGGTATTTTATTATCTTTAATATAATTTTCTAATTTTTCATTATCCCAACCATCACCAGTTTCAGCACCATTAGTAAACTCTTCTACTAATTTATCAGCACGATGTCTAGTTTTACAATCTTTACAATCAATTAAAGGATCTGCAAATGATGCAACATGTCCTGAGGCAACCCAAACTTCTGGATTCATAAGTATTGCTGCATCAAGTTCATAGCTATTTTCTCTTTCAGCAACAAATCTCTTACGCCATAAATCTTTAATATTATTTTTAAGTCTACTACCTAAAGGACCATAATCCCATGTATTAGCAAGTCCGTCATATATTTCACTTCCTTGGAAAATAAAACCATATTGTTTACATATATTAACTATTTTTTCCATTGTTAATTTTTCCATAATATACCTCATTTCACACTTATTAATTTTATTATATATTAAATACTTAGTCAATTAATTATTTAACATTTTTAAGAATGATTTAGACTTTAAATATAAACCAGTATATCTATCATAATATTCATCTATAAATCTATTTATCTCAAGTTTATTTTTACTGCTTATTTCAAGTTTAGATATTTTATTAATATCAACATAATAAAACATTCTTAAAAGTTTAATAGTTTTAGCATCTACTATCTTTTCATTACCTTTACATTTATTACAAAGATATCCGCCTTTATAACTAGAAATAGTAGCTATTCCAGTTTTAGAGCCACATGATACACATGCATCTAAACTTGGCATTACTCCTAGTAAATCAAGATATTTAAGTTCTACTATATTAGTAATAATAAGTGGATCAAATCCTTCATTTATTTTTATAAGGGAACTTATTAAAAAATCATAAATAAGTCCATTAAAATTTTGTTTAGATACTTGATAAGAAAGTTCCAAAAGAAAACTAGCATAGCTTATTTTCTCTATGTCTAGTAAAATATTTTTAAAAGTATTTATAACATCAACACTAATTAAATCAGAAAGCTTATTTTCTTTATAAAAAATATTAAATTTTCCATAAGTAAGTTTATTACTTACACTTCTTAAATCACTTTTAAGTCTTTTACATCCTTTAGATAAAACACTAATAATACCTTTATCTTTAGTTAAAACATTTAGTATTTTACTAGTTTCACTATAATCAGACTCAGATATAATAATACCTTCTATTTCTTCAATCATTTATATACTCAAAACGATATTCTTGTTTTACATCTGGATATTTATTTTTATCAACTTTACTTTCAAATTCTTCAATAGGTCTTACCCATATATCATTATTTTCAGTATTTTGATAAACAACTTTTATACTCAAATCTTCACTATCTTTAGCAAGGCATAATACTTTATAGATATGGCCCTTAAAATGTTTATATGTACCACCTACTACAACTTCCATTATTTACCTTCTTTCTTCATTTCTATATATTTTAAATAATATTCAATTTTTCCAGTTGTTTTAAATAAATTCCACAATAATTCTTTTTTCATAAATACCAACCTTTCTAAGTTATATTGGTATTTATATTATTAATTATTCAAATTCATTATATCCAAATTCTGACAAATAGTTTTCTCTATCACGCCATTTTTCGATTGTTTTAACTACTAAATCTAGATAAACACCTGCACCAAGTAACTCTTCAATATCTTTACGAGCAAGCATTCCAATTTTCTTTATCATTTGACCATTCTTACCGACTATTATTCTTTTTAAAGCATCCCTATCAACAACAATTGTTCCTAAAATAGTACATCTTTTATTATGTTTTGACATTTTTTCCACATAACATGTTATAGAATGTGGAACCTCTTCTGTTGTTAAATTAAATACTTTTTCTCTTATTATTTCTGATACCAAAAATTCCATACTTTTATTGGTAATAGTACCATCTTCATAATATTTAAAACTATCTTTTAAATATTTTTTAATTATATTTATTAATAAATCAACATTAATTTTTTTTAATCCTGATATTGGAATTATTTCTTTGAAATCATATAAATCTTTATATTCAGTTATTTTAAGTAATATTTTTTCTTTTTCTATCTTATCTATTTTATTTAAAAGTAAAATTACAGGTTTATTTACTTCTTGTAATTTTTCAATTATATATTTATCACCACTACCTAGTTCACTACTAGCATCTGCAAGCATTAAAATAATATCAACATCATCCATACTATAATAAGCTTGTCTATTTAAATATTTACCAAGTGTATGACTAGGTTTATGAATACCAGGTGTATCTACAAAGATAATTTGTGAATCCTCATCATTATAAATTCCTTGAATAATATTTCTAGTAGTTTGAGGTTTATCAGAAATGATAGCTACTTTTTTACCTAATATATTATTCATTAAAGTAGATTTTCCAACATTTGGTCTACCAATTAATCCAACAAATCCACTTTTCATTTTAAATCATCCTCATCAAAAGGATGTGGGCACAATTCAGCTACTGTAAACTTCTTATAATTACCATTTTTATCATAACAAGTAATAATACTATCTTTAGAAAAAAATTCAACTATTAATTGACGACATACAAAACAGCAAGTACTAATAGTTTCACTATCAGCACACATTACATGTAACTCTTTAAAATCACCTTTTTTATAACCTGCTGTAATAGCTGCAAATATCGCATTTCTTTCAGCACAAGCTCCAGCTCTTGTTGAAGCATCTTCAACATTAACACCACTAAATTCTTTGCCATCATTCATTACAACGATACTTGAAACATGAAAATTAGAAATTGGTGCATAAGAATTCTTAGAAAGTGCTAGTAATTTATCAACCATAAGTACCTCCTAAAATAAAGCTATAATTTTTGGTATAAAAATTATAAGTCCACTAATTGCCGCAACTATTGAAAAAACAAATACGGCAGCACTTGCTGTATCTTTAGCTATTTTAGCTAGTGGATGAACTTCTGGGCAAGTTAAATCAACAACTGCTTCTATTGATGTATTTAATAACTCTGTCGCCATAACAAGACCAAATAAAATCAAGCAAACAAGCCATTCAAATAATGATATATTTAACCAAATTCCAAGTGAAACTACTGCTACTACTGCAAAAAAATGAATTGTCATACTTTGTTCATATTTATAAGCATATTTAAGTCCTTGTAATGAATACTTAAAACTATTAACAAATCTTTTAAATCCTCTTACTTTAATTTTCTCTCTTGATACCGTAGCCATCTAATATCTCCTCCTGTAATCCAAACATTTCTTTTTCATCTTCTTCATTCATATGATCATATCCAAGTAAATGTAAAAAACCATGAATACTTAAAAATGATACTTCTCTTAAAAAACTATGACCATATTCTTTTGATTGTTCTTTTGCTTTGTCAATTGATATATATATATCCCCAAGCATACGATATTCTCCAGTATCTACTTTTTCGCCATCTTCTAAAGCAAATGTAATAACATCTGTAGGTCTATCTATTTTACGATACTCTTTATTAAGCTTGTGAATATATTCGTTATCAACAAAAATAATATTAAATTCTAATTTTTCTAATTTCATATATTTAATGGCATAATTAATTAAATCTTTAATAGTATCTTCAAAAGATAATTCTTCACCATAATTATTAAATAATTCTACTTTATTCATAAATTTACTCCAAAAACATTTAACATATATATTAGCATTAAAATAATAATGACCACCATTAGTATATTATAAATTATATCTTTTTTCAAGAAATCCGGTAAATTACTTTTGATTTTATAAATCAATCTAAAAATGTAAAAACCAATTATAGAACCTACAACATTCAAAATAATATCATCAACATCAAATACTCTTCCAATACAAGCTTGTATTGTTTCAATTGAAAGAGAAACAAGTAAAGAAAGAAATAACATAAAACGACATTTATTTAGTTTTAATAAATAAGCCACAAAAAAACCATATGGCATAAACATTAACATATTTCCTAAAACATTTTTAAAGAATAATTTACTACCAAATGAGTATCTAAACATTTCTTTAAATGGAATAAAATTAGATGTTGACCAACTAACATCTTGAAAAGTTACAACATAGAAAAGACATAAAACGTAAAGTATAAATGCAAAGCTAATCATTTCTTTATAAAATACAAATTCTTTTTTATATTTAATTAAGTATGATATACGAAGTGATAGTACAATAATTGATACTAATACTAAAAGTGGCCATACATTATTAAATATGTCAATAATTGCACCATCAAACATATATTATTCCTCCATTATTTCTATATAATCAGCTATATTCTCATATGTAACAATAAACATATCTAGTTCTATTTTACTCTCTTTTATATTAACTTTCAAATTTTTTGACTCAATTATCATTTCATTGTCATTTAATTTACTTTTTATTTTCTCTATACCTATTTCTTCAGCTTTTTTAGTTGCTTCATCTATAGTATAAATAGTATCTATTTTTTCTATTCTTTTTACACTTTCTAAATTAATAGAAAATGGAATAAACGTATTTTCATATAATTTATAACTAGAAACAACTCTATAATTATTATTAGAAAATAAGTTTTTATTAAACAAATTAATATTAAGTTTATTCTTTTTAGTTCCTACTTCTTTTTCTTCATAATAATTTAAAGGAAAACTAACACTTACTTTATACCAAACTTCACCATATACATTACCTTTTGCACCACTAATTCCTTTAATTTCATCATTTAAAGAAATATTACCACTAATAATAATATCTCCTTTTTTTACATAACTATTTATTTCTTTAACAATTTGTCCTTTTTCAGCATCTATTCTTTTAATAACCGCATCTTTACTAGCAACTACATTATATTTTTTATTATCAATATTAATATTATTAATTTTTCTTTCTTCAAGTCTTACTATATAATTAGTACCTACTTCTTCTATTTCTAGCCATTCTATTTTATCTTTATATTCGTCTAATATTTCTTTTTTTATTTTAGATAATTCATTAAAACTTTTCTTAAAAGAATATTTTTTAATACCTTTCTTTTCAAGTTCTTCTATAATAAATTTTCGCCATTTAGAATCATTATATACTACTTCAATATTAAAAATCATACTAGAAAAAAGTTTAATAACTATTAAACTTATTATTACAAATATTATTAATAATTTATTTGTTTTAATTTTACTACGTATATTAATTAATCCATTAGATCCTATAATTCTATATTCATAAATAGTTTTTAATTTAATAAAATTTAAATAATCTTTTTTAGATATTAAAATATGAGCTAAATCATTATTAATAATTTTAATTTTATATAATTTTATTTTATTATTTATCAATTTTTTTATTAATCTTTCTATTTTTCTTCCTTGAATTTCAATAATAATTTTATCCATATTTATCACCTTAATTCAACACTTTTAATAGTACCTGAAATTAATAATTCATCTTCAATCATTTTTAAAAGACTCAGATTATTACCTTTTATAATTAACATACCATTATCAAAATAAACTATTATTTCATTATCTGATATATGACCAATAGTACTATAATTTATGATATTAACTCTATTTTTATATAAATGCACACAAAAATCATCTTCTAATAAATACGATCTAAAGCTCTTAATTATGGACATATTCTTCACCAATATAATTCTATGAAACAATAAAAAAAATATCAAAAAAAACCAAGTAAAACTTGATTTTAAAGTTATAAAAACTAAATTTTATTTTAAAACTTTATTAGTTTTTAAAATATTATTATTATATTGTTTAAAAAAATAATTATCAGTCATACCAGCAATATAATCTATTACTTTTCTATTAATTGTATTATTATCTATATAATCTTTACTCATATCATTTAAATAATTATAGAAAATATCACAATCTATATTATTATTTATAGCATTTACATAAAAATCAAATAATTCATTAAACATTTTGCTATAATTATTTATTTGCTCTTTAGTAGTAGCTTTATAATAAATATATTTATAATTAAAGTTTTTTAATACTTCAAGAGCTTCATATACATCTTTAGACATTTTAATATAATTATGACCATAACTATTTTTTATGATATCAGTTACAATTGTTTCTACTATACTACCATTAGTATCACCAAGTACTTTTCGTACAGTTTCTGGAACATTTTCTTTAGAAATTAAACCCATACGAATGCCATCTTCTAAATCTCTTCCTATATAAGCAATAACATCACTAATTCTTACTACACACCCTTCAAGAGTCATAGGTGCAAGTTTTAAAGATACTTTAGAATCTTTATAACAATCATTATATTCTTTTAAAAACATTTCTTTTGTTTTTGCTACTGGTGCATATACACCAGATAATACTTCACCATTATGGCATAAAATACCATCAAGTACTTGAACTGATATATTAAGTCCTTCGCCTAAATGTTCCATATATAATAAGGTTCTTACACTTTGAACATTATGCATAAAATAACCTTCATTATGTTTTAAACTTATTTCATTTAATATAGCTTCTCCAGTATGACCAAATGGTGTATGACCAATATCATGACCAAGAGCTATAGCTTCAATTAAATCTTCATTAAGTTCTAGTGCTCTTCCGATAGTTCGCGCTATTTTACTAACTAATTGAACATGAAGTGCACGCTTACTTACATTATCATTTCCAGGATTAGTAAATACTTGTGTTTTGTCTATGTAACGCGTATAAGCTAAACTATGTATAATAGAATCTGCATCTCTAAAAAAAGGAAAACGTATATCTTCATTAATATCTTTTAATCTAATAGTATCTCTATTTTTAGTAGCAAAGGATGATAATAAATCATCCTTTTTCTTAATACTATCTTTAATTATTTCCAATAGTTCTTTATCTTGCATTTAAAGAATCCTTAATCTTTCTAATTACTTCTTCTAAATCATTAATACTGTCTGATCCACCTTGAGCAAAAGATTTATTTCCTCCACCCTTACCATTTGTAAGAGATAATACTTCTTTTAATACTTTAGAACTATCAACTTCATCAGTACAAGATTTAGCTATATAATTAATTTTTTCTCCATTTTTATTAATAAAGAATACAAAACCTTTAATTTTATTAGCTAGGGTATCTGCAACTGTTTTTAAAATATTTATATCATTATTTTCTACTACATTAATTATAGTTTCAATACCATTAATTGTTTCTTTATTTTGTTCATAATCAGATATATCACTTAATGCTTTTTCTGCTTTTTTAGCACTAAATTCTTTATCTAATTCAGCAACATTTTTCTTAACATTATTAACTTCTTCTAAATTATCAAGTACATCTTTATAACAATGTGGAGCATCATCATTAATATCAAAATTAAATTCTAAATTAATTCCCATTTTAATTGCTTCTGTAACAATATTTTTAGCTTTAGTAAGAAGTTTAATCATATCATCATTATATGGTTTAATAACTGAAAATAATTCTTTTTCAATATTAGCATCAGTTGCGGCTTCAATTCTATATAAATTATTTCCTTTAGATTCTATCCATTTAATTGCGAATCTACCAATATCTTTAACATTTTTAACATGAGTACCGCCACAGAATTCTTTTGAATCAGCTATTGTTACAACACGAACTTCATTTCCATATTTTTCATCAAATAAAGCAATTGCTCCTGTTTTTTTAGCTTCTTCAATTGGTAATATTTCAGTTGTAGTTTCACCAAAGTTTTTAATTTTATAATTAACTATTCCTTCTACTGTAATTAATTCTTCATTAGTAATTTTCTTTTCAGAATAAATATCAAATCTTAAATTATTTTCATCTATTCTAGAACCAGCTTGATGAATATCATCACCAATTACTTCTTTTAATGCTTTTTGAAGTAAATGAGCTGCAGAGTGATTCTTCATAATTTTATTACGCATTCCTTCATCAACTGATGCAGTAACTTCATCACCAACACTGATTTCTCCATCCCATTTACCATACATAAAATGTTGCTTATTAGTTGATTTAAAAGCATCACTAATATCAATATTAATATCACCATCAATTATAGTACCATTATCAGATATTTGTCCTCCTGATTCAGCATAAAATGGAGTTTCATCAAGAACAATATACCCTTCTCCATTTAAACTTTGTTTAAAATTTTTACCATCAAATAATCCTATAATTTTAGCACTACATTCTAGTTTTTCATATCCTACAAATTTACTTTCTTCTTTAAAGTTCATAAGTTCTTCGTTTTGCAAATTCATAGTATTCATTTTACCACGAGCATTTCTTGCCATTTCTTTTTGCTTATTAAGATATTCTTTAAATCCTTCTTCATCAACAGTAAATCCTTGTTCACTAGCACATTCTGCAGTTATTTCAAATGGGAACCCATATGTATCATATAATTTAAATGCATCTTCTCCGCTAATTTCTTTAGTCTTTGAAGTAGCAAATATTTCAGATAAACGTTTTTCACCATTTATTAAAGTTTTACCAAATAAATTTTCTTCAGCTTTTATTTTACGAATAACCATATCCATTTTATCAACTAAATATGGATAATCACTCTTCATTATATCAACGACTACAGGAACTAATTCCTCTAAGAATGGTCTATCAATACCAAGTTTTTTACCATATCTTACACTTCTTCTAAGTAATCTTCTAAGAACATAATTACGTCCTATATTACCAAAATCAGCCCCATCTGCTACTGCAAAAGTAATAGCACGAATATGATCAGCAATTATTTTAAAATCAGATTGTCTTTCATATTTTTTACCACTAATTTCTTCTATTTTATTAATTATTGGCATAAATAAATCTGTTTCAAAATTTGTTGGAACATTTTGTAAAATCGCAAGGATTCTTTCTAGTCCCATACCTGTATCAATATTCTTACTTGGAAGTTCTGGATATTCTTCTCTTTTTAATCCTGGTGTTGAATTATATTGACTAAATACATTATTCCAAATTTCAATATAACGATCATTTTCAATATCTTCTTTTAAAAGTCTAATTCCAATTTTTTCCGGATCATATTCTTCACCACGATCAAAAAAGATTTCACTATCTGGTCCTGATGGTCCAGCACCAATTTCCCAAAAATTATCTTCTAATTTTATGATATGTGATTCATCAACACCTAAAGATAACCATTTATTAATTGTATCTGTATCTTTTGGATAAACTGTCATATAAAGTTTTTCAAGTGGTATATCAAGCCATTTTTCGCTAGTTAAAAATTCAAATGCCCAAGAAATAGCTTCTTCTCTAAAATAATCACCTACTGAAAAATTACCAAGCATTTCAAATAACGTTTGGTGTCTAGCAGTTACGCCTACATTTTCAATATCATTAGTTCTAATACATTTTTGGCAACTAGCCATACGTCTATTTTCTGGAATTTCACTTCCATCAAAATACTTTTTTAGAGGAGTTACACCTGCATTAATAAAAAGTATACTTGGATCATTTTTAGGTATCAAAGGAGCACTTTCTATTATTTTATGATTCTTTGAAGTCCAAAAATCAAACCACATTTGTCGCATTTCATTTGCTTTTAATTTTTTCACTACTTATTCACCTCTAATAGTTTTTCTACTTTTGATTTTAAAGACTCTAATGTACTATCATTTTCAATTATATAATCGTAATTAGAATAAGTATCAAGAGCAGTTTCTGTTAAATGTTTTTGTTCTTTACCAGTAAGAACTGTTTCAAAATTTGTTCTTCTTACTAATACTTTTACAACATTATCATATTCTTTTTCTATTTCTTCAAATTCAAGTGGTATACGTACATCAGTAACTACTATAACATCACAAAAATATGATAATACTTTAATATCTGCAATTAATCTTTTAATTAAAAACTTTTCATCAATTTGTCCACGTATAATATCTGTTCCTACTTTTTGTAAAAACTCTCTTGGTTTAGTTTCTTCATTACCATCCCAGCCAAGTACTTTATTAGCATAATATTTAAGTGGTGATGAAAGTTGTAATGTTACAACCTTTTTACCCTTTTTTTCATAATATTCTTTTATAAATTCTCCTGTAGTATCTTTACCATGTCTTGCTTTACCTGCAAGCATATATATTTTGTCCATATTAATCCTCCCAATCTGGTATGATATTAAAACGTTCATCTAAAAAAGCAATTAATATTTTTAATGTAGCTATTATAGGTGTAGCAAGTACCATTCCAATAACACCAAAGAAATGTCCAAAAACAAGTAATCCAATCATGATTGTTACAGGATGTATTTTAAGTTGTTTACTCATAATTAATGGTTGAAGTAAATTTCCTTCAATAAATTGAATAATGAATATAGCAACTAAAGTTACAATACCAATAACTGGTGATTGTGAAAATCCCACAATTACAGCTGGTATACCACCAATATATGGTCCTAAATATGGTATTACGTCAGTAAGTCCACAGAATAAACCAAATAATAATGGTGCTTTAAGTCCAGATATGAAGAATCCAATTGATGATAATACAAATACTAAAAGTGCTAGCATAAGTGTTCCTTGAACATACTTACGAAGAGAATTATTTATTCTATCTAATACTCCTGTAATAGCAGGTCTAACTTTCTTAGGTAATAATCCTTCAATTATTTCATCTACACTATCAAAACTAACAAGTAAATAGAAACCAATTATTACTCCTATTAATATTGTTCCAATTCCAGAAACAATACTTGTAATAAAATCAACAGTAAGTGATGGAAGTGAACTAGTTAAATTAGTTCCAAATGACTGAATATTTGTCATAATATCTGTCTTTATACCTTCAACATCAAAATTAGCAACATTACCAAATTTATCTAAAATACCATCTATAAATCCATTTATTGAATCTAATACATTAGGTAGCATATTAGCAAAATCAGTAATTTGTGATGACAACACTGGTATTAATGCACTAATTACTATAACTACTACAAATAGTAATAATACATATATAAGTATTGCACCTAATAGACGGCTAACACCCTTCTCTTTTAATTTAGTAACAAGTGGATCAAAAAGCCACGCTATTACAATACCAATAAATAGTGGTGTCAAAATACTAAAAATATTACCAATTATGTTAAATACTTTTAATTCTTTTAATACCATAATTGCTGCATATAAACTTCCTATAATAAGAAGTATAAAAGCAATTTTTAATATTTTCTTTGATAAACCTATAACTTCATTTAAATTTTTAATATCTACATTTTTATCATTACTTTTTCTTCCAAACATATTTTCCTCCCATGATTTCGATTATAACATATTAAGCCTTAACATACAATTAAAAGCGTTCAAATCTATTAGAATAATATTCTCCTTCTTCAGGTAAATTTACAAGCGTATATGGATTAACTGTATATGGCTGTCTAAACATCCAAAAATCTTGTCCATAAATTCCTTTAGCAATAGAAAAATCTAAATGTGGTCCCGTTGAACATCT
This sequence comes from Bacilli bacterium, assembly GCA_016290195.1. Taxonomy (GTDB): domain Bacteria; phylum Bacillota_I; class Bacilli_A; order RF39; family UBA660; genus UMGS1045. The sequence goes on from JAEETF010000011.1 coordinate 18,566, forward strand.
ATCATAAATTTCTCCACCACCAACAGCACCAATAATATCATTTGCAGTAACCGATTGTCCTTCAGTTACATATACTTTACTTAAATGCATATAACGTGATGCATAATAAGTATTTCCTATTTTATGTTGAATAATTACATGATTACCACCACAATGACTATTAGGTACATCTGGATTTTCAACGGTATAAGCAAGAACTACAACACCACTTGCAGTTGCATACACACTAGTTCCTGGTGGATTACCGCCAATATCTACTGCTGGGTGAAATTGATATCCACCTACTAATGGATTATCTCTTGCACCATAACCACTAGTAATTCTTCCTTGAGTAAGTGGTCTTAAAAATAATGAATCAGCTGGTATAACTGTACAATTTTCAAGTAAATCTGTTAATTTACAACCCATTTTTTGATATGCATTTATCGCACTTCTAACATCTGATATATCTTCAAGTATATCTCTTGCATCTTCATCTAAAACATTAAGTTGAGCACCTAATTCTTCTTGTTCTTGTTTTAAATTAATATTTTGTTCATCTAAATCATTTCTTTCTTTTTCTAATTCTTCTTCTTTAATATGTAATGTATCTATCTTACTACGATATGTATTAATTGTTTTTTCATTATATTCAGTAATTTTTTCTACTATTTGTTTTCGATAAATAAAATCTGTTAAACTATCTGCTCCAAATAAAAATTCTAAATAAAAGTTCTCATCACCATTATTTTTTTGTAAAGCACTAGCAAGATCACGAATTTGTTTTTTCTTTAATTCAATATCATTAGTTAAATTTTCAATTTCCTTTTGAGAACTAATTATTTCATTTTCAATTTCATTAATTCTTATTCCAATATTTATTATTTTACCAGTTATTTCATTTAATTTTTCTTCACTTAATTTTTTTTCATCATTTAGTGCCACCATTTTGACTTCAAGCTCATCTAAATTATTTAATAAATCTTGAAGTGTTTCACCATCAGCTTTAAAATGATTTAAGCAAGAAAAAAGTACTACCATTACTAATATTACACGTATAACCCTTCTTGGCATATAATCACACTTTCTAGTTACAATACATATTCTACTAGTTTAATTATATCACAAAGCAATCATAATAAAAATAAAAATGTGTATAAAACACATTTTAAATTATAGCCAAACTCCAAAATAAATACCTACTGCACTTAATATTAATCCTATTACCCAAAATCCTTTAACAATATCAGTTTCTTGATATCCAAGTTTTTCGAAATGATGATGAAGTGGTGTCATCAAAAATACTTTCTTTTTAAAGCAAATCATAGATATAGTTTGAATAATACTTGATAAAGTTTCAACAACAAATACACCAGCAACAATAATAAGTGTAATCTCATGATTAGTAAGAATAGCTACACTAGCAAGAGTTGCACCAAGTGCAAGTGAACCAGTATCTCCCATAAATACTTTAGCAGGATGTGTATTGAATACTAAAAATCCTAGTAAAGATCCTACTAATGTAAAACAGAAGATAGCAATTTCTTCATTACCAGCAGCCCAAGTTGAACCCCAACTAATTATACCAAAAGCAAGAAAAGCAATAGCTGATAACCCTCCTGCTAGTCCATCAAGCCCATCTGTTAAATTAACAGCATTAGATCCCGATAACAATACAAATAGCAAGAATAAACCATAAAACCAACCCATATCAATTTTAATACCTAATGTATGAATATTAAGGGCAGTTTCATGACCACATTTTAAGAATATCGCAAAGAATATAATAGCAATCACAAGTTGTCCAAATAATTTTTGTATTTCAGTTAATCCTTGATTATTTCCTCTTTTAATTATTAAAAAATCATCTATAAATCCAATTAAAGCATAACCAACAAATACAAACATAACAATAAGTAAATTACGACTAAATTCTATCTTTCCAAGCATTAATAAAATTAACATTGTCAGTATAGTTGGAATGATAAAGATAATTCCTCCCATAGTTGGAACACCATCTTTATTTTTATGTGTCTTAGTAAGAAAAACACTAATTTTTTGTCTTATCTTCATTTTCTTTAAAACTGGTACCATAATAAGTCCCATAATAACAGATAAAATGAAACCAATCATAAGTGTTAAAATTGCTTTTGTAAGTATTAACATTATTTCATCTCCTAATTAAATCTTGAATTGTTTTTTTATCACTAAAATAAATTACTTTATTACCAACAATTTGATAATTTTCATGTCCTTTACCTAACACTAATAGTATATCATTTATTTCAAGTATTTGTATACCTTTTTTAATAGCTTCTTTACGATTTACAATAACTTCATAATTTTTACAATTAAGATTATAAATAATATCTTCTATTATAGAATTAGGATTTTCAAATCTTGGATTATCACTAGTAAATATAACATAATCTGAATAACGAGTAGCAACTTCACCAATAATATGTCTTTTATCTTTATCCCTATTACCACCACAACCAATAATAGTTACTACTCTATTTTTTTTAATTTCATTTATAGTTTTTATAACTTGCTCTACTGCATCCGGTGTATGAGCATAATCAACAATATATAAGTTTGTCTTATTTTTAATTACTTCCATTCTACCAATGGGTGCTTTAATATTAGAAATTATTTTTTTAATATTTTTATATTCAAAACCTAATTGTTTTAAAATAATGATAACATTTACTATATTATATACATTATATTTACCAAGTAAATTAACTACATATTTTTCATTATTTAATAAAAACTCTTGTTTATAATTTTTTAATTTATAATTAGTTATTTGATAATCTGATTTATTAAATCCATAAGTAATATTTTTGTTATTTTCAAACAAAAAATAATTTTTATATTTATCATCATAATTTACAATTGCAATACCATCTTTTTTTAATTTTTTAAATAATTCCATTTTAGCTAAACAATAATTCTCCATTGTTTTATGATAATCTAAATGATCTTGCGTTAAATTTGTAAATATAGCATAATCAAATAAAATTCCATCCACTCTATGCATACTAAGTGCTTGACTGCTTACTTCCATAGTTACATATAAGCAATCATTTTGGTAACATTTTAATAATAATTCATATATTTCTAAAATATCTGGTGTTGTATTTTTTAAATTTTTAATTTTTTTATTAATATAAAAACCTATAGTTCCAATATATGCACATTTAATACCTAATTTATTTAATGATTTATGAATTAAAAATGCTGTTGTAGTTTTTCCATTTGTACCAGTTACACCAATTATTTTAATCTTAGAAAATATATAATGATATATTTCTCTTAAATATTCACATAAATAACTTCTAGTATCTGGTACTATTAATGTTTGAACATCATAATTACCACATTCACAAACTATTAAACCAGCACCTCTTTTAATCGCATCACAAATAAAATCATGACCATCATAATTATTACCTTTTAATGCTACAAAAACATCACCTTTTTTTATTTTACGAGAATCTGTTTTTATTATCAAAAAAATACCTCCTTTACTCATATTTTATGAAACAGAGTAAAAGAGGTGTTTTTAGTTATTAGCTATATATTCTTTAACAAATTTTGAATCATTAAATGGTATTTTTTCATTTTTACAAATAATATATTCTTCATGACCTTTGCCAAGTATTAATAAAGTATCATTTTCGTTTAACATATCAATTCCTTTACCAATAGCTTCCCCTCGATCATAACAAATTTCATAATTATTATATTCAAGCCCTTTTAACATATCATCAAAAATTTGTTTTTGATCTTCATTATGTGGATCATCATGAGTCATGATAACATAATCTGATAACTTACAAGCAAGTGATGACATAATTGGTCTTTTAGTTCTATCACGATCTCCTGTACAACCAAAAACAGTATAAACTTTACCTTTTGTAACTTCAAGAGCTGTATTAATAATTTTACTTAAAGCATCTGGTGTATGAGCATAATCAACAATTATACTATTATTTTTATATTTTATTAAATCCATTCTACCACTAGGTGCTTCTAAAGTTTTAACAAGCTCAGAAATTATTTTTAAATCAAAACCAATTTGATTTAATACCACAATAGTAACAAGCATATTATATACATTAAATTTACCAAATAATGGTGATACAAAATCATAATTATTATTTTTATAATTAATACTAAATAAAGTTTCTTGATTTGTCATTTTATAATTAGTAATTTTATAATCTCCACCTAAAAAACCATAAGTAATATTTTTATTTTCAGCAAGTAAAAAATAATTCTTATATTCGTCATCATAATTTACAATAGCAACACCATCATTTTTTAATTTTCTAAATAATTCCTGTTTAGCTAAACAATAGTTTTCCATTGTTTTATGATAATCCAAATGATCTTGTGTTAAATTTGTAAATATAGCATAATCAAACAAATATCCATCAACACGTTTATAACTTAATCCTTGACTACTTACTTCTTGAACAACATACTTGCATCCCATATCAACACATTCTATAAACATTTCATATAAATCATATATATCTGGTGTTGTATTAGAAAGACTTCTTATTTTTTTATCAACATAAAACCCAACTGTACCAATATATGCACTTTTAACGCCTAATTTATTTAATGCTTTATGAATTAAAAATGCTGTAGTAGTTTTACCATTTGTACCAGTAATACCAATAAATTTTAATTTACTAATTTTTTCATAATAATTTTCTTTTAAATAATCCATCAAATATTTTCTGGTATCTGGTACTATTTCATAAGGTATATCATAAGTACCTTCTTCAGCAATTATTTTAGATGCTCCATTTTCTATAGCTTTAGAAATATAATTATGACCATCATTATCTACACCTCTAAGTGCTAAAAAAGTATCACCTTTTTGTATTTTTCTAGAATCAACTTTTAAATTCATATAATCATCCTCGCAATACTAACTATAGTATACCTTTTTTTTATAAAAAAAAGCAAGAAATTGTTTTTCTTACTTTTACTATTTAATTTTTTCTAAGCCTGTAATACCTACATTACTATAAAATGCACTATTACCACTATTTTTAATATTATTAACATTTGTATTAACTACTGCATTTATTTGATCAGTAAGCGTTCCATAATCAATACCCGCTGAAGCAGCTGAAACATTATTGACAGAATAGTTTGTTGAAGTAACATTTTGTAAATTATTGTTATAATCATTACCTACACTAGTTAATGAAGCTCTCATACTATCTAATGCAGCTGGTGTTGGAGCCGGTCTTGGTGTTCCTATCAAATTATCTGGTGTTGCTAGTTCTACATTTGCACCTTTATACTGACCCATATTTAAATTTTTTTCATCAATTACGTTACCATTATTAAAATCAGTATTCATATTATGCATTCCTCCGTTATTATACATATGTATCATATAAAATTTCTAAAATAAATTCGATAAAAAAAGACAACTTTATATTATCTTTTTTAATTTTTTATTATTTTCACTATTATTTTCTTCTTTTTCATTAATTATTGCCTCATTATAACGATTAGTATTAATAGCTATACCTATTACTAAAATATAAGCAAGCATATAAATCCACATCATTAAAATAATAATATTTGAAAGTCCCCCATAAAATATATCATAATTAGCAAAATGATTTACATAAAATGAATATATTGCAGTTACAAGTACCCATCCAAGTGTCGTAAATCTAACACCAGCATTCATATATTTGCTTGGTATTTTAGCATCTGGTGCAACTGTAAATAATATTTTTAATGAGAATAAAATTAAGAAATAAGAAAGTGGCCATTTTAATAATACAAATATATCATATAAATAATTTAAATCTTTAAGTGATTCAAAACTCATAATAGCATTTAAAATATGATTACCAAATGCTAATACAATGATTATGAATAAGAAAAGAAATACCATTAAAATAGTCATAAAGAATGCTTTTATTCTTCGACTAATATATGAAGAATTTGGAATATGATATAAAGCATTAGAAGTAATAATGATTGAATGTGCACCATTTGAAGCAATTATAAATACAATTATCATAGAAAGTCCTACTTGTAAATCTAATCCTTTACCCGAAATATAAGTAATAATAATATCACTTATTTCAACAGGAAGTGCATCTCTAATTAAATCAATAAATAAATCAAGTGATACAGAAAAGAAAGAAGCAATTACACCAATTAAAGCAATAATTGGCACAACTGATAACACAAGGAAAAAAGCAAGATGCGCTGGTAATACTTGTATTTCATCTCTTCCTAATACTTTAAATATTTCTTTTATTATTCTTTTTATTCTTCCCATTCTTCCTCCAAAAAAGCAAAGATAACTTTGCTTTTAGTTTTGTATTTCTTCCTTATTATTTCGCATATCAAGAGTTGCTTCATTTACAGCATCATCAATTGTCTTTATCGCATCATTTATAATACTATATCCAATTGCTGCTCCAAAACCATGAGCTAAATCTTTAAATTCTCTATTTAATTTCTTTATGTAAGAAAGAACTTGTTTTTCATCATATCCTACCATATAAACAACAAATTCATTACCATTAGTTCTAATAATTTCTGTATTACTAATTTGTGTTTTAATAAGAATATTTGCTGCTTCCTTAATTAAACTATCTCCTTCTTGATGTCCATAATTATCATTTATATAAGCAACATTATTTAAGTCAATTACAATTATAGTTTGAGGATATACTTCACTAGCATCCCATTTTTCAATATTGTCATTTAAATAATTTCTATTTTTTAATGATGTAAGCATATCTACATATTTTAATTTATGTTCCTTACTTAAATTATTCTTTCTGATTTTCTTTATTAATAATAATCCAAAGAATTTACGAATTAATGTACAAAGTCCTATAAAAGCTAAAACATAAGTTGCAATTTGGAAAATAAATTTTCTAATAGATTTTGTAGCCAATAATTCACTATATGAACTACTTAATTTTGCTTTTTCATTTGAAAATGCTAAATAGAAATTAAAGAAATCTTCAAATATCTCATTTTCACTACTATCTTTAATTGTAAAATTATAATCATATGGCATTAATTCTTCATAATCAACTTTAAAGTTCTTTAAATCTGAATGCATATAATAATTATATGAATATTTATTAATAAGAGCTATACTATTTTTATTCATTGAATTTAATAAATTTTGTAAATTATCATATTCATCAACATTAATACCATTATCAGTTAAGTATTTAGAAATTTTTGTATTTTTAACTACTTTAATTGTATATGGTTTTAATGCAGCTATTGAATTAACAACAATATTATTATTAACATCTGATATACATACTATTCTTTCATCATAAATAGAAACTGTATTATATGCATCAAGAGCATAATTATCAGTTGCATAATCATTAAATATAAAATCTAATTTATCAGAATTAAATTTTTCAATTAAATTATCTCTATTACTAAAATCATAAAAGCTAATTTCAATACCAGCTATTTTAGCAAATTCACGTAGCATTGAAGCATTAATTCCATTAAGTGAACTATCTATTAATAAGTTAAATGGTGCTTCTTCTACAAATCCATACGAATATCTCTTACTTACAAATGCAACTCTTTCTCTTTCAGCAATTCCATTAAATACAAAGTATGAATTACTAAATGCTGTTGCATATGATTTTTCGTAATTTTCGCTTTCCCATTTTTTATAATATTTTCTTAAAATATCATTTAATTTATCATTATCACCAAGTGAAAGAACATAATCTTTAGTATAATCACCAATGCTATAATTTATAAACAAATCATTTTTAGTAATTATATCTAAATCATGATTTCTTAAAAGTAAAATAACTGTTACTTCTTTTTCACCATCACCAGTAATTGAACTTACTAAAGAATCTTCATCACTATATGTTTTATATTGAATATTTTTAACATTTCTTAAATGATTTTGAACATCTTCTAAATTTTCTTCAAGTACACCAACTACTATATTTTCAAGTTGTGACATATCAGATAATCTTTTATCTATTTTAGATACTAATACATAATTATCTTGATAAATAAATATATCATTTTCGCCAGCTTTATCTACCATTTTAAAAGCATATGTATTTTCACTATTTTTCTTTAAAGCAACTCGATTAAATTCAATACCAACATTTTCCTCAAAAGCTTTTAAGAAATCAAAGAAAACTCCTTCGCCATTATAGTTAAAATTTGGTACATCAGTCATAATTTCTAAATCTACTAATTTATTTTTATTAGCAGCAACCCATTGCTTTTCAAGAATTGTTAAAGTAGTATTTTTATCTCTATTAGTAAATATAATAAATGTTGCAATACCACCAATTATCAATACAGCAGCAATAATACTAATGATTAACCATTTTTTCTTTTTCATACTATCACCTAACCATTATTCCATTTAAACCCAACACTTTTTTTATGTTTATAACCAATTGTTGGATATAATTCATTTGCTTCATCAACAGAGGTAATCATTATTTGTATATCATAAAAGCTTTTATTTTCATCACTTATACTTTCAGCAATTTTATCAGCAAGTGCTCTAGAAGATGTTAAATCTACTTCAGCTTTTACTTTAATAAGAAAATTCATAATTCTTCCTTTAAGATTATAAGAATAATCTTCTACTATTCCAGTTTCCATAAGCTTGTCTTTAATATCGGAAATTAACTTATCTTCAATTGGATAGTTTTCAATTCCATCTAATCTATTACCATATTCACTTTTACCATAGTTTCCAAAAAAAGCTGATTTTATTGCAAAGAAAACTAAAATCAAAAGAATAATACAAACACCTGTAACAATTAACCCCACTTTATGCTTTTTAACAAATTTCATATCTTCACCTCATCATATAAATAATTATACTACAATTATCTATATTTTTCAATTTAGTATTAATAAGTTTCTTTATATTCAAATTCAAAATCTAAAATACGCACATTATCACCATCTACAGCTCCAAGTTCACGTAATTTATCATCTATTCCCATTCGCTTTAATTTATTAGCAAATCTAAGTACAGATTCATCTGTATTAAATTTTGTCATCTTTAATATTTTTTCTGGTTTTTCACCAGTAATTACCCAAGTATCATTTTCTTTATGAATTTTAAATGGTTCTTCTTCCTCATATTTGTATAGAACATAACTTTCAAATTTATCTTCTGTATAAAGAGGTTCTTTATTTATTTCATCAAGTATATCTGACAAATCATTGATAACAATTTGTAAACCTTCATTATTAAGAGCAGATACCTCATATATAGGAATATCTTTAACTTTATTTTTAAATTCTTCTAAATTTTCTTTTGCTGTTAAAGCATCCATTTTATTAGCAATAATAATTTGTTTCTTTTTTAATATATCTTTATTAAATTCACTTAATTCATTACAAATAGTAGTATAGTCCTCATATGGATTGCGTCCTTCAAAAGAAGACATATCTATAACATGAGCAATAACGCGTGTTCTTTCAATATGTTTTAAGAATTTTTCTCCTAAACCTTCACCACGACTTGCTCCTTCAATTAGCCCTGGCAAATCAGCAACTACAAAAGATTTACCTTCACGTACTCTTACTACCCCAAGATTAGGAGTTAATGTTGTAAAATGATATGCCGCAATTTTTGGCTTAGAAGCTGATATTTTAGAAATTATTGTAGATTTACCTACACTTGGCATTCCAACAAGTCCTACATCAGCAAGTAATTTAAGTTCTACTTTTACTTTTTTTATTTCACCAGGTTCACCATTTTCAGAATATGATGGTGCTGGATTATTTTTAGTAGCTAAAGCAATATTACCTCTACCACCACGACCGCCACGTGCTACAATGCATGAATCTTCCTTATTAACTAAATCTGCAATAATTAACCCTGTATCTACATCAGTTACTACTGTACCAAGTGGTACTTTAACAATAACATCTTTAGCATTTGCTCCTTGTTTTCCTTTACCTAATCCATTTTCACCTTTATCAGCTTTAATAATACGTCGATATCTAAGATCAACTAAAGTATTTAAACCTTCATCAACCATAAAAATGATATTGGCTCCTTTACCACCATTACCACCATATGGTCCACCCATTTCAATATATTTTTCACGACGAAAAGCCATACATCCATTTCCACCATTACCAGCTTCAAGTTCTAAAATGACTTCATCTATAAACATAAAAATCACCTACAAAAATTATAATATAATCTCTATTTTAAGTAAAGAAAAAATACTTAAAAGTATTTTTCTACTCAAAAACAAAATGATTACCATAATCTAAATATAGAACACCTTTTTTACCATCTATAGATGCTACTATATCTAAATATTTATTTATTATTTCAAATCTTTCCAAAGTAATATAAATATAATTACCATCTGTCATTGCAATTAAAAAGCGTTCAGTATCTACATTATTAGGATCATACTTTATTTCAGACATATGATTTAAAATATCATCATCTACTTTGTTCATTTTTTCAATTAATTTACTATATACTTCATTTGGAACATAGTTAAGTAATATTGGTACACTAAATGTATCACTAACTTCATCCCCAGTTTCTAATACTGTTTTTGATGTACTACTATTATAAAAAATAGGTCTATTTTCATATAGAATTATATCTACTTCAGTTAATCCTTTTTTTGTTACTTTAGCATCTTTAATATATACATCTTTTATTAAATTATTTTTTATTTTACTAGTACTTAAAAATAATGTTTTTGGATAATTATCTAATTTAGCTATTTCAAGTACTCTTTGTTCATTAAATTTTTCTGATAAATTATTTTTATAAATATATTTATTATTACTGATATATATATTTTTAATTCTTAAATTGCATAAATAATATCCAATAAAAGTAACAACTAAAAGAATACTAAAAAACACTAATATACGTTTAATATTAATTCTTTTTTTTGTTACTTTCTTCTTCATTTGTATCACCTATTCTACGAATTCTTGTTCAGCTTTTAACTCAATCCCATATTCTTTTTTTACTTGTTTTTTTACTTCATCAATTAAATTTTTAACATCTATTCCTTTAGCATTTCCTTTATTAACAATGAAGTTTGCATGTTTGTCACTAATATAAGCATCACCAATATTTTTATTTTTTAAGCCAATACTTTCAATAAGTCTTCCAGCAAAGTCATCTTCAGGATTTCTAAATACACTTCCTGCACTTGGGAATTCTAAAGGTTGAGTCATAATTCTTCTTTTTTTTCTTTCTTCCATTAAATCTTCTATATCTTTTTTCTTACCATGTTTTAAAATAATAGTAGCTTCAAGACATATATAATCTGGATTTTTTTGTAAAAAAGAAGTTCTATAATGAAAATTCAAATCTTTATTATATAAGGTTTTTACTTCATATTCTGGAGTTAACACTTTTATTTCATTAACAATATATCCCATATCACTTTTATAAGCACCAGCATTCATAAATACTGCTCCACCTACTGTTCCAGGTATTCCAGATGCGAATTCTAAACCCGTTAGTCCTTCTTTAGATACTTTACTAGCTAGTTTTATTAAACTATATCCAGCTCCTACTTTTATAGTAGTATCATTTATTTTTAAATCATCTAAAAAATCTAATTTAATTAATACACCATTATATTTTTCACATATAAATACTAAATTAGAACCATTACCAATAATCTTATATTTAATATTTTCTTCTCTTACATACTTTAATAACTTAATTAAACTATCTAAATTTTCTGGATAAGCTACAATAGCTACTTTACCATCTAATTTAAAAGATGTATATTTTTTTAATGGTTCATTTTCTAATACTTTTATATTTTTGATTTTTTTAATTTCATCTAATTGATTATTATTCATTTGTCATACCTCTTATAATTTCATATATTTTAGTAGAACTATCAGGTACACTAAACTTTTCCAAGTTTTTTTTCATTTGCATTAAATTATCATAATTCTTAAATAAATCATCTATTTTTTTAACTAAAATATCTTCTTTCAAATCTTTTTCTTCAATTA
>JAEETF010000012.1 GCA_016290195.1 Bacilli bacterium
CAACCAACTAATCATTTGATATATATAAAATATCCATTAACAAATGGTACAGTTTCTGATGATCAAGCTGAAGTATGTTTAGATTTTGGTAATGAGTTATGTTTAAAACCAAATGAATTTGCAACATCAACCCAAAAAATAAAAGATTTCTATGGATTTGATGAAAATGAATGGATAGGATCTTATAATACTTGGTATAGTCCGGATTATTCAAGAAAATGTCAATTAGAAACTGGAACTACTGTTTGTTATGATGAATATACTACTTCAGTTGCATATGATCATGGAGTTGCTAATATAACAGAAAAAAATACAAATTTTATGTGTTATGTTGTACCAAATGGTCATGGAGGATGTAATGGTTCATAATATAAAGAGATAAAATAGAAATATTTTATCTTTTTTTGACATTTTTTTAAATTATGAAATGTAATAATAATATTGGTGATAATATGTATAGAAGATTTAGAAGTCACAAATGTAAATTAAAAATTTATATTTCAATAATTTTAATTTTTTTATGTTTATATATTTTAATAGATTATTTAAATAACATAAGATTATTTTATAACAATAAAGAATTCATTAATTATTTAATTGAACCAAATAAGTATTTATCTTCCATTAAATTAAATAAAAATGTTAAGAATATATTTGTTAATAACTTTAAATATGATGATAAAATAAATTTTAATAATTTAAAAATAAAGAATAATAAAGAAGTAAAAATATACATATATAACTCTATACATAATTATGATTCATTTATAGCTTCTTTAATTTTAGAAAATAATTTAGAAAATATTTCTTTTGTAGATCAAACTAATTTTGAAGATTTAGTTTTATTTAATGAAGATATTAAAACATATTTCGAAGAAATCAAATTAAAATATAATCCTATTTTATTTATTGATGTTAGAGTAAATAATAATAATAAATTAATATGTAGTAATAATCTTATAAAGTATTTTGATTGTGAATTAGATAGTGAATTAGAACCTAATAATTTAATTATTGAAATAAATGAAAATAATTATTTAATAAAAATAAGTGATTTAATTAAAAAATATATAGGTGATTTAAATGAATAATAAAGAAAAAATATTTACTAATATTGTTAAATTTATATTTGGAGCATTATTTGTAGCTTTTTTAATTATTTATTATGGTGGACTTAATACATATTATGAATCTAAGTTACATGAGAAAAGATTATTTACTGAAGAAAAAATAAAACAATTTGAAAAAGATGTTGAAGATGGATTAGATGTTAGAATAGAAAATTATTTAGATAATTCTAAAAATAATTATCACAATAAGCTTTCAGATGCTGGTTATTTTTTATCTAATTTAATAGGTAATGGAGTAAAGAAAGGTGTAGAAAAAACATTTCATATGATAGCTAAAGTTATTGAATAAAACCTTAAAATATGATATTATTTATAGTAGAGGTGTTGTGTTGTGGATTTAGCTATTTTACTTATATTAATGGCACTTGTTATATTTTTCTTTAAAAGATTTAGTAGTTTTATATATTTTATAGCAATCGTAGATATTTTTCTTAGAATACTAACTTTTATTAAAAATAATTCAGTACCAGAACTTCATGATTTAATTCAAAAGTATATTCCAGAAAACATACCAGATATTATTGATAATTATGCTAGTGGCATCATTTATCAAATATTTGTGTGGATATATGTTATTATTATGGGAATATTCTTATTCTACATTATTAGAACATTTTTCAGAAAAAAGTAATAGAATAAATAATATTTTGATATTTAACCACAATAAATATAGGTGGTTTTATGAAGAAAATATTAATTATTCTTTTTTTATTTTTTTTGATTACTAATAGGAATAAAGAAAATATAATATATACATTTAAGGAATTAAGTTATAATCCAGTTTTATGTATTTATTTTTCAAAAGAAAATATTAATACTAAAAATATTTTAGAATTATTACCTGAAGAAAGTTTAATTGAAGTTAAACCTTATATAAATAAAAATATTAATATGCAATTTAGTACTTTAGATATGGTACTTGATAATTATAAAAATATATCTAATAAATATGGATATAATGATTGGTATATTAAAAATTATTTGGGTATAAAAATAGAAAAAATTAAAGTAAAAATGAGTACAAAAAAATTAGAAGCCTTATTTTCTAAGCACAAAACTTTTAAAATTTGTAATGATTAAATAAACATAATTTTTTTGTCTAAAAAAACTTGAAAATGTAAAAAAAATAGATATAATATTTGATAGAAGAAACAGAAAATATATCTTCTAATAGTTAAGTAGGTGATATATGGATTATATTTGTATTGGCAAACTCGTTAATACTCATGGTATTAAAGGAGAAGTTAGAATTATTTCTGATTTTAAATATAAAAATCTTGTATTTAATATAGGAAAAGACATTTATATTGGAAATAAAAAAGAAAAATTTACTATTAATTCATATCGCATACATAAAGAATATGATATGGTTACATTAAATGGTATTAATTCAATAGATGATGTTTTAAAATATAAAGGTGAACTAGTATATATTTTAAAAGATGATATTGAAATTGATGGTTATTTTGATGAAGATTTGATAGGACTTAATGTATATCAAAATGGTCAAAATAAAGGTATTGTTGAAGATTTAAGTGTCAATAAACAATATACATTATTAGTAATTAATTATAATAATAAAAAATACTTAGTACCTAATATTAAGGAATTTGTTCTAAATGTTGACTTAGAAAATAAAAAAATAGAGATTGTAGATATGAAAGGATTATTAGATGAAAATTGATATATTAACTCTATTTCCAGATATGTTTACAAATTTTTTAACTGAGTCAATAATTAAAAGAGCTATTGAAAAAGAAAAAGTAAAAATATTAATTCATAATATTAGAGATTATACATTAGATCCTCATAACCGAGTTGATGATTATCCATTTGGTGGAGGAGATGGTATGGTATTAATGCCAGAACCAATTTTTAGAGCTGTAGAAGCTGTAAGAGATGATGATAGTTATGTTATATTAATGACACCTCAAGGAAAAAAATACAATCAAAAAGAAGCATATTCTTTGAGTCATAAAAAACATATTATTATTATATGTGGTCATTATGAAGGATTCGACGAGAGAATAAGAAGTATTGTTGATAGTGAGATAAGCATTGGCGATTATATTTTAACTGGTGGTGAACTTGCTGCTATGGTAGTAACAGATAGTATAACTCGTTTAATTGATGGAGTTATTGCTGAAGGTTCACATCAAAATGATTCTTTTAATGATAATTTACTTGATTATCCAGTTTATACTAAACCACAAGATTTTAGAGGAATGAAAGTTCCAGATGTACTTTTATCAGGACATCATGAAAATATAAATAAGTGGAGACATGAGAAGCAAGTAGAACGTACATTAGCAAGAAGACCAGATTTATTAGAAAAGAGATGACTTATGGATACCAACTATAAATTAATTACAAAAAACAAATATAAGAATAAAAAAATAAATCTAGCCTTAAGAAGTGAAAAGGGATATAAAGTAAAGCCTAAAAATAAAGTTAAATATGATGGTGTAGTTGTAAATGAAATGATGATTATTAATCCATCTTTTATTGAAAAACTATTAAAACGTAAAATTAATGTTAAACTTGATCATTATTTACAATATATTATTAGTGTTTTAGATGATGATTCATCTGATACAGGTAGAATTACTACTGTATTATCAGATTTAAATCGTTATCGTGAAATTGTTAAAAATACTTATAGAAATTATTTAAATGAAAAATATATTGAATTATTATTAAAAAAAATTGAATTGTTAGAATATGAATTAAAGAAGAAACTTATGGTATTAGAAGCATATAATTTTAGTAGAAGTCGTGAGTACAATAATTATATGGAAGATGAGGAAGAGATTAAGCAAAGAAGGTCAAGATAGATCTTTTTTCTTGCATTTTTTTTTAATTGTTGTATAATACTTTCTAATCGAAAAGGGGTTTTTATATGAAAGATGAGCTTAGAAAAATTAAAAAGAAGTATGGTGAAGAAATGTCGCACTTATGTCGTGAGCTCTTTCCTACCATTTTAGAAGAAACAGATTGTCTATATAATATTTTGATATCTAAATTTTCACCTTCTAAGCAATTATATAAAGATATAATAGATCATAATTTAGTATCAGAATTTAAGAATTATATATATGGATTATGGAAACCAAGTAAATTATATGTTAGTACTACTAAAACACCAAAACAGTTGCTTGATGAAGCTGGTTATAAATTATTTGAATGTAAGACAGAAGAGGAAATTCAAGCTTTTAAAAAGTATTATGCTGATGGAGAACAATTATGTACATTTAATGGCAATAGACTTGAAAGATGTCATGTTTTCTTTGCTGTAAGAAAAGATGTAGATAAAATAAAAAGAGAAAATTATGATACTCCAGAAAGAGAAGATGAATATGGAACTAGTGTTATTAGTATTCAATTTACTAAAGGAAGGGTTAACACATTATCTATAAAAAATAGATATAATCATCATGTTAATAATCCAGATGCAACATTTCATAACAATCTTGATAATATAATTGATGGATTAACAGATAGTTTTGCTAAAAAATATAATTTGAATATTAATAGTAATATAAATAACTTTTGTATAACTGAATATGATTATATAATTGCAAAAAATCAACTTTTTTATAGATTTAATTATGAATATGATAATGTTTATTATTGCCCTGATAATATCATAATTGATAACGGAGAAGTTATTAAGACATATGCTGATAAATCTCGATATATTATTTTTGATTATTTTATTTTAGATATGCAAAATAAGGAATTTGTTTTTTATCGTAAGAAAGATGTAAATTCTTTTTTAAAAGCATTTAAACATATAGAAAAAGTTTCTATTAATAAATTAGATGATAATTGTCGTAAAATCACTATTACTACTGATTATGGTGATGTTTACATAACTATTGATAGTTTAAATAGAATAATTGGTTATGAAGATAAATATATAGAACAATTAGAATATGGCTTTTTAAAAAATAATCAAACACTAAAAATATTAAATGTGCCTAATGTTAAGAAAATAGATGATTTTGTATTATTTTGTAATTTGAATCTTGAAGAATTAGAATTACAAAGTGTAGAGAATATTGGAGATTTTTTTCTAGCAAAAAATAATGATTTGGAAAAATTTAAAGCTGATAAATTAGTTAGTATTGGTGTAGGTGACCTTAGAAATAATCAGAAGATTAAGATATTAAATCTCCCATCTTTAATATCAGCAGGTGATAATTTATTATCAAATAATTTAATAATAGAAGAAGTAAGTTGTCCTAAACTTCAAGAAGTTGGAGATTTCTTTTTAGATAAAAATCGTAATTTAAAGAAAGCTTATTTTCCAAGTTTAAAAAAAGTTGGTAATTATTTTATTTCTTGTAATTTAAATATTGATAGTTTTATTGCACCAAAATTAGAAGTTATTGGAAAATACTTTTTAGAAAGTAATCAAAAGTTACGTAAACTATGTTTACCAAGTGTTATAGAAATTGATGAATATTTTATGGAAAAAAATGATTCTTTAATTTATTTGAATTTACCAAATGTTTTAAAAATATATTCTAAGTTTTTAATTCAAAATGAAGAATTATTTTATTTAAATATTCCAAAAGCTATTAGTATAGGAGAATATGCACTTTTTTCAAATAAAAAGTTAGAATATATCAATATGTCAGATAGTGTCAAATATGGAGTATCGTTTTTAGAAACACATCCTATGTCATATAATATAAAAGTAAATTTTGACTTTTATGATGAAATAAAAAATAAACAAAGGAGGTTTTAAGATGTTTAATAAAGCATTAAAAAATCAAAGAAAAGAAGAATTAAAACTACTTAAAGAATATAAAAAATCACTTAAACAAAATTATAATGGTTATGATATTGGAATGATTAAACCAAAAATTAGAAAATATAATGATGTTGATTATCGTATCGAACCAGCATGGAGATTAATGGTTGATGATTATGATGAAACTATAGATGCTGTTGAACTTTCCCATAAACAAGGGTTAGGTTTTTCAATAATCAATTCATATAGTAGTAATGCTATAGATTTAGATTTTCGTTTTGCTGAAGTACAAGATATTATTGATATAAAATTAAATTCAGTAATTCAAAAAATACATCTGAATTCGTCTAATATAAGATATGCATTTTTCAAAGGTGATTGTGATATTAAATATGATATAACTATTGATACAGACATTGTTGATTTTATAATTAGTTTAAAACAATTTTTAGATAATAATATTTATACTGTTGAAAGTATTAATTTTCAAAATGCAAATGCTTTAACTGCAAGAATTGCTTCAAAGATATGCTTTGAAAACAATGTGGGTGTAGTAACATTTATTAATGATAAAAAAGATAAAATAAAAGTGCATAAAAAATAAGCTTTATCTATTTGATAAAGCTTTTTATGTTATAATTAGATGGGTGATAAAATGATTATAAATGTTAGCGGTAGAACTGATATAGTGTCATTCTATACACCTTGGTTTATGAATAGATATAGAGAAGGATTTGTAGATGTTCGTAATCCATTTAATTATAAAGATGTCAGTCGAATATATTTTGAAGATGTTGATTTAATATTTTTTTGTACCAAAAATCCAATGCCAATTATAAAATACTTAAAAGAAATAAAACATAAAATAGAATTTAATGTTACATTAACACCTTATAAAAATGATATTGAGCCAAATGTACCAGATAAAAGAAAAATAATTGAATCAATAAAAGCAATATCTAAAATAATTGGTGCAGATAATATTGCCATAAGATATGATCCTATATTTTTAAACGATAAATATAATTTAGAATATCACAAAAAGGCTTTTTCAAAATTATGTAAAATATTGAATGGGTATGTAAAGAGAATAATTGTTTCATTTATTGATGAATATAAAAATGTATTTAAAAATAAAAAGATATTAAATTATAAAACATTTACGTTAGATGATTATAAAGAAATAGGGTTATCTTTTAGCAAGAGTGCTAAAGAAAACGATATTACTGTTCAAACTTGTTTTGAAGAGAATAATCTTACAGAATATGGATTTATTAAAGATGATTGCCTTTCCTGTACTAGAGCATTTAAAATAACAGGTAAAATAATCCCAAAAGGAAATATTCGTAAAGGAAATTTATGTAGTTGTGTAAAGATGGTTGATATTGGAGTATATAATTCATGTAGACATTTTTGTAAATATTGTTATGCGAATTTTGATGAAAATAAAGTAAATGAAAATGTCCTAAAACATAATCCAAATAGTTCATTATTAATTGGTGAGTTAAGTGAAAATGATATTATTAGAAGAAAGAGTGATTAATGGTGGAAATGATTGTACATTTAGATGCTGATATATTTGAAGTAGTAAAAAATGGTACCAAATGTATTGAAGACAGAGTTAATGATGAAAAAAGAAGGAAATTAAAAATAGGAGATAAATTAATATTTTTAAAAAGACCTGATGATATAGAAAAAATAGAAGTAGTAGTAGAATAATTAGTACATTATAAAGATTTTAAAGAATTAATAAAAGACTATAGTATAGAAGATGTATACTTAAAAGGCTATACTAAAGATTACTATGTTGAACTCTTAAAAAGATTTTATAGTGATGATGAAATAAAAAAATATGGCGTTGTAGCCATAAAATTTAAAAAAATATAAGCAATTTATTGCTTTTTTTTATTTATATTATTATAATAAATATTTAATTTTGGGGGTTATTATGACTAGTGAATTAAAAATAATAAAAAAGTATTACGGTGAGTCTATGTCGCATTTACTTCGTGAGCTATTTCCAACTATTTTAGAAGAAGATGGTACATTATTAAAAATATTATTAAATAATTTTAATATTAATAAATATTTGTATAAAGATATAGTTGATAATGACTTAGTAGAAGAATTTAAAAATTATATATATTCAAAATATTATAAAAATGAAATAAAAGAAATTAATAGTAATAAAACTCCTAGTGAACTTATGAATGAAGCTGGTTATGACTTATTTGAATGTCATACTGAAGAAGATATACAAAGATTTAAAAAATATTATGCTAAAAATGAAGAATTATGTACTTTTAAGGGTGGACGACTTGACAAAAGTTATGTTTTTTTTGGCGTAAAAAAAGATATAGATAAAATAAAAAGAGAAGATTTTTTAGAACCTAAAAGACAAGATTTATATGGAACTAGTGTAATTAGTATTCAATTTACTAGAGGTAGTATAAATACTCTTTCTATTAAGAATAGATATAATCATCGTGTAATTAATCCTGATGCAACGTTTAGTAATAATTTAGAAAATATTATACCTGGTCTTACTAATAGCTTTGAAAAAACATATAGTTTTAATATTAATTATAATAAATGTAATTTATCATTATTAGATTATAAATATACACTTACAAATCAAAAAAAATATTATAGATACAATTATGAAATAAATGGTATATATTATTGTCCTAATAATATTATCATTGACCATGGAATCATTAATGTTACTTATAGCGATAAATCGAAATATTTACTTATAGATTATTATATTTTAGATTTACAAAATAAAAAAATATTTTATTATGATGAATCTTTAAGTAAAAGTGATTATACTATTAATACATTAAAGGAAATAAATAAAATAGAAATTACTAAAGAAAAAAATAATAATAAAAAAATTAAAATATATTTATCTAATTATGTTGTTGAAATAGGTGTTGATGAGTTAGGAAATGTTATTAGCTATCGTAATAATGTTATAAAGAAAGCATTTAATTTTTTCAGATATAATATTACTGTTAAAGAACTTGAAATGAATAATTTAGAAGAAACTGATAATTTTTTTAAAGATAATATGGAATTAAAAATTCTTAAATTACCAAAATTAAAAATCGTAGGTCATTCGTTTTTTTCAAATAATATGTCTATTAGAAAAGTTGATTTGCCAAATTTGAAAGTAGTAGGCAATGGATTTATGTCGAGTAATACAGAATTAGAAATTTTAAATTTACCAAATTTAAATTCAGCTGGATCTTTTTTCTTTTTTCTTAATGATAAAATAAAACAATTATATGTTCCAAAATTAAGAATAGTTGGACATTCATTTTTAGCTAATAATTTAGGACTAGTTGAGTTAGATATGCCTAGCCTTGAAATTGCAAGTGATTTGTTTATTGGAAATAATGTTATACTTAATAAAGTTAATTTACCTAAGCTTAAAATTATAGAAAATAATTTTTTACTAAATAATAAACATTTAGAAGAAATAAATTTACCAAGTGTTGTTAGTATTGAAGGTAAGTTTTTATATAATAATGTAAGATTAAGAAAATTATATGTTCCAAAATTAAAACAAATTATTGGTAATTCATTTCTATATAGTAATAAAACACTTAAGATTGCTTATATGCCTAGTATTGAAGAAATTGGTTCGTATTTCTTATATAATGATAAAAACTTAGAAATAGTAATAATGCCAAATTTAAAAAAATATAAAAATCCTTTTTTATTAACATATAAGATTTTGAAAATAGTAAATTTACCATTTGAACTTAATTCAGATGATATAGAAAAGAGGAAATGTTATGAATAATGATCTTAGATTAATTAAAAAGTATTATGGTGAAGATTTTGCTCATCTATGCCGTGAATTATTTCCTATTTTACTTGAAAAAGAAGGGTTGCTATTTTCAATAATCTCAAAAGAATTTGCCTATAATAAGTATTTATATACTGATTTAAAGGATAATTATTTAATAGAAGAGTTTAAAAACTATATTTATAGTTTATTTGATTTTGAAAGAAAAAAAATAATTACTGAAAAAACACCAGAAGAATTATTATTTGAAGCTGGATATGACTTATATGAATGTAAAACAGAAGAAGATATACAATCATTCAAAAAGTATTATGCTGAAAATGAAGAATTATGTACTTTTAAAGGTGGTAGGCTTGCAAAATGTCATGTCTTTTTTGCCGTAAAAAAAGATGTTGATAAAATAAAAAGGGAAGAATTTACTACTCCAAATCGTGAAGATGAATATAGCACAAGTGTTCTTAGTATTCAATTTTTCAAAGGAATTCATAATAATGTTTCTATTAAGAGTAGATATAATCATCATGTAGATAATCCTGATGCTACATATCATAATAATTTAGAAAATATTATACCTGGCCTTACTGATAGTTTTGAAGTAAAATATCACTTAAACGTAACAAATAGTTTTGTCAATTTTGATCTTGATAGATATGGATATGTTAGAGCAACTGATGGCAAATTCTATAAATTTATTTATGAAGTAAATGGTATTTATTATTGCCCTAATAATATGATTATTGAGAATGGAAAAATTAATAATAGATTTTCTGATAAATCAAGATATTTATTTTTAGATCATTATATTTTAGATATGCAAAGAAAAATGTTTGTTAATTATAATTATGACAATACTAGCTTTATTGATACAATTCCATATATAGACAAAGTAGAAATTAATCTTGATAAAGAACATAATAAGAGAAAAATAATTATTAGTTGTTATTCATCAAAAATAGAAATAATTATTGATCAGTTTGGACGTATAGTTAGTTATAAAAATGATTTAGTGACACATATTGGACATTCTTTTTTAACTCAAAATAAAGTATTAGAGACAATATGCTTAGAAAATTTATATACAATCGGTGATAATTTTTTGGTTAATGATATAAATTTAAGAGAATTTTATTTTCCAAATGTGGAAGAAATTGGAAATAATTTTTTAGAAGATAATAAAAAAGTAAAAAAAGTAAATTTGCCAAACATAAAAAAGATTGGTACTACATTTATATCAAAAAATGAAATAATAGATGAAGTGTATGCACCATTATTAGAAAAAGTAGGCTCATGGTTTTTATTTCAAAACTCAGCATTAGAAAGAATTGAGCTACCTAAGCTTTTAGAAGTTGATAATTCGTTTTTAAGCCATGATAAAAATTTAAAAAAGATTTATTTACCTAAAGTTTATACATTTGGACATTTTTGTTTTTTAGAATGTGATAGTATGGATTATTTAATCTTGCCATCAACTATGTATGTTGGTGATAATTTTTTTAACAATAATAGAAGTTTAAAAAGTGCAAGTTTTCCCAATTTAATATATGTTGGACATAATTTTTTTAAGGAAAATAGATACTTGTATCATTTAGATGCACCTAAATTAAAAATTACAGGTTGTAGATTTTTTAATTCTAATAATCAGATATATGAAGAGTTTTTAGACCAAGTAAACCAGGAAGATAAAAATTTTCAATATGAAATTTTAAAAAAATTTAATAAATATGTTGATATTTAAATAAAAAAATGTTATAATTAATGAGCTTATTGATCCGCTGGAAAAAATAGTCTATGATCAAAATATAAGATAAGGAGACGTATATTTATGAATTTAGTTGACAAAATAACTAAAAAACAAATTAGAACTGATATTCCAGAATTTAGAGTTGGAGACACTGTTTGTGTAGGTATCAGAATTATTGAAGGAAAAGGCGAAAGAGTTCAAAATTTTGAAGGTATCGTAACTGCTATTCAAGGTAGTGGTATTTCTAAAACATTTACTGTTAGAAAATTATCTGACAAAATTGGTGTTGAAAGAACACTTCCAGTTAACTCACCAAAGATTGATAACATCAAAGTTGTTTCAAAAGGTAAAGTTAGACGTGCTAAATTAAGATACTTAAGAACTTTAAAAAGTCAACCACGTATTAAAGAACGTAGAAATAAAGTTGAAAAGGCTGCATAAGTCTTTTTTTCTTAAGAAAGGGGAAGAATATAATGGCATTAAAAGTAATAAAAGAATTAATACCATATATAATTATAGTTGTAGTAGTTGTTTTAATTAGAACATTTATTATTACACCAGTTTCAGTAGATGGAAAATCTATGTTACCTAATTTAACGAGTGGTCAAATACTATTATTAAAAAAATTTGATAAAAGTTTAGATAGATTTGATGTTGCAGTTATTGATCATGATGGAACTCGTTTAATTAAAAGAGTTATTGGACTTCCTGGAGAACATGTAGAATATAAAGCTAATAAATTATATATTAATGGTGAATATGTAGAAGAAACAATGATTTCTGTAGACACTAGAGATTTTGAGTTGAAAAAAAACTTAGGTGTTGATACAATACCAGAAGATTATTATTTTGTTGTTGGTGATAATAGATCAGTATCACATGATAGTAGAAGTAGTGATATAGGACTAATTTCTAAAAAGGAAATTGTAGGAACAGTT
Organism: Bacilli bacterium; assembly: GCA_016290195.1. GTDB lineage: Bacteria > Bacillota_I > Bacilli_A > RF39 > UBA660 > UMGS1045. The sequence continues at coordinate 12,386 of JAEETF010000012.1, forward strand.
GATTTTTCAATCTTCCCATTTAATAGATTTGGTTTTATTAAATAGAAATAGATTTATTTCTATTTTTTTTTGTGATATAATTATTATGGTGATAATATGCAGGGGCGATTAAAAGAACAATATGTATCAGAACGTATGAAAAAAGCACAATATAAACATATTGATACTGATATAGAATTTATGGAGTTTGAAAAACTTTTAGATTTCGATGATAAAACAAATAAATTAGAAGTTTTTATGCTAAAAAAAGCTCCTAAAATAAGAATAAAAGATGATACATTTATTCTTGATAGAGAAAATGTATTACGTGATAAAAAAGCAATAAAAAAGAGTAACGAAACTAGTTATAAAAGTGATTTAGATTTTACTATGTTTGATAATTTACTTAATGATTTTGATAGTGTAGAAATACCTAAAGTAGTTATCCCTAAAAAAAATAATAAATTTGAAAAATTAGGATTATTAAAAAGAGAAATAGAGTATTATCAAAATAAAATAGGTGGATGTAATAATTTAGAACAATTAGAAGAATATGAAGCTAGATTACTTGCTTTAAAAGATAAAATTGATTCTTTAAAAGCAACATATGGTTATGTATTCTATGATTATAAATTTGAAGCAGTTACAGTTAAAGAACTTATTAAGACTATAAATCAGTGTAAAAAAGAATTAGAATTAATTGAAAAAAATGAAAATGTTGATAGACTTACTAAATCACAAATAATTGATAAAATAAATGATTCAGTTAATTTAAATATAGAAAAACAAAAACAATTATTAACAGCTATAAAAAAAGAAGTAGATACTTTAGATAATAAAGTAGTAAATAAATTATATTTCTGTATGGTAAAAAGAATGATATTTAATTTATATCGTTTAATTGTTGGAATGTATAAAGTAGAAAATTCTAAAAAGAATCATTTAAAATTAAATAATGGTATGTTTTTAATTATTAATGCCATTATAGGTATTCATAAAGCAGTTAATATGGATTTTAGTAGTGAAGGATATTATTACTATAAAAATTATGTAAAAGAGAATATGTCTTCTAAAGAAATTATAATGATTACTCATAGTTTAATGAGTAAATCATTAATATTATTAGATGAATTACAAATTGATTTAAAAGCTAATTTTTCTAAGTTTAAAGATTATACTAAAGATTATGAAGAAGTATATTTTAAATTATCAAAATTTAGAGAATTAATAAGTGAACAAAAAAATCAATGTGAAATGATATTAGATCTTATATTGCGAAGAGAAAAACAAAAAATTAAATAATTTAATAAAATATGAAAATTATTAATTAGAAAGTATATTAAATATAAAATTTTGTATAACAAAAATAAAAGATCTGTAATGAAATTCATTACAGATTTTTAATTTTAGTAATTTGTTTGCAAATAATTAATATGTTATAAATACTTTGGAATGCTTAAAAAGTTAAGGTTACCTTAGTTTAGGAACTTTCTATGTTCAGGGGGTTTTACTATACGGAGATGATAATTATGAGTAAAAAAGACTTATTAATCTTTTCACTTCTTATGATTATAATATTACTTATTCTTAAGTAATAAAAAAACCTAACTTTGGTAAGTTAGGTGAAAACAACTAGG
>JAEETF010000013.1 GCA_016290195.1 Bacilli bacterium
GTAACATCTTCTTCATTCAATAATTTAGAAAGTTCAGGAATATAGTTTACATCAAAACTACCACCATTTTCTTTATCAAATAATGTTGATTCAAGTGATTCAACTACAATAACTATTACATTTCTTTTTTCATTAAAAGTAATTTTAGTATCTTTAGGATCAACATAATTTTTATCAATTATATCTGATTTAAAAATATGATTTTTTATATGTGATATAAAATATAAATTTCTAGATAAAATTAAGAATGATAATACAAATAAAATTATTGAACAAATAGCTCGATGTTTCATTATAAATTTACAAGGATAAAATTTTAAATGATGTCCAAAAGTTAAATCATAGAAAAGTGCAACTAATACTCCCATTATAATAATTCCATAAGGAAGACATTTAAGAATTGCTACAATAAAAACATTAGAATCTGAATATACTACTCCATTTTTTAAATAGAAAAGTAATTCTTCTAGATTAGATTCTGGATATTCAATACGAATATAACTTGATCCTAATATAACTATCATCATTAAAAATAAGAAGATAATATGTAAAATTGTCTTAAATTTTTTCATAAATCACACCTCAGTTGTTTCTATGACTTATAGATATTCCATCACCAATATTTATAAATTCTGTTGTAAATTCCTTATTATTTTCTAAAAAATCAATATAATTTTTTAATTTACGAACGATTCCTTTAACATTACGACTTAAACCATCATAATTACCATCAACTAATCCATGAAAATGTAAATTATCTGATACTATTACACCATTTAGATTTAAATTATTTTTAAATTTTTCAAAAAATTTTATATATTGTGCTTTAGCAGCATCAATAAATATTAAATCATATTTATTACTTAATTCAACATTAAATGCGTCATCAAAAATAATATCTATTCTATTTTCTAAAGAAAATGATTTAACATTCTCTTTAGCCATTTTATATCTTTTTTCATCTCTTTCAATTGTTGTAACTTTAATATCTTTATCTACATTACAAAAGCAAATAGATGAATAACCAATAGCACAACCAATTTCTAAAATAGATTTAATATTATTTTTCTTTATATATTCTGTTAAAAATTCTATTCCTTCTTTTTCCATTATAGGAATATTATTAGAATGAGCATATTCTTCAATCTTTTCTAGCATTAAAGAAAAAACGAGTTTACTCGTTTTCCTCTTCTAATAAACTTACAGTTTCTTCAACAAATGCCCATTCTTCATCATCTTTAATTGGTATTAAAGTATGATTTTCATCATATATAGCAGCATAAATTTTGGTATTACCATCTTCATCTTCTGTATTATCAGTATATACCATGTAATTTTTACCAGTTTCTTCATTTTTAAACGAATATAATTCTTCACAATCTATTGTTTTACCATTTTCATCAGTTATTTGAAATATTAATATATTTTCATCCATTAATTATCACACCATTTTCCTTCAGCAACTAAATCATCAACAGTTCTTACATGTTCATTATATGTATAACTTAAATGTGTAACTCCTGAACAATCAGCAACAAAGTAATAATATTCATGTTTTTCAGGATTTAAAGCTGCATTAATAGATTCTACTCCAGGATTGCATACTGGACCAACAGGTAATCCACTTACACATTCTCCTCTTGTATTATATCCATTACAATCAGATATATGCTCTCCAAGACCATCTGTCCAATCATCCATTTTAGCTCCATAATAACCTGTAATATCACTACCTAAAACCATACCTACATCTAATCTATTATAGAATACTCCAGCAACTGCTGCACGATCATTACTTCCTGCACCTTCAAGTTCAACAATTGATGCAAGTGTTAAGATTTCATGTACAGTATAATTACTTTCTTCAATAGTCTTTTTATATGGTTCTAATTTTTTAGCTGTATTATCAAGAAGAGTTTCAAATATTTCTTTTACAGTTACATCTTTACTTAAAAATTCATATGTATCTGGAAATAAATATCCTTCAAGTGGATAATATATATCACTATTTTTAATTTCATCAGTTAAAAACCAATATTTATCAATTAAACTTTGAATATAATTTTCATCCTTTAATAAATTGAATACATCATCTTCAGTATTAACAGTATTTGCTGCAATTGTTTTTGCAACATTTCTCATGTTTTTTCCTTCAACAAAAGTAATATTAATAACATGAGCATTAGTAGTACTTCCTTCACTAATTTTTTCAATTATTTGTGCAACATCCATGTCTTCACTTAAATCATATGTACCAACTTCAAATTTATCTGTTTTATGAAATTTAACATATAATTTATAAAAGAATTCTGATTTTATAAGATTTTTTTCTTTTAATTTAGGTGCAATACTTGAAAAAGTATCACCTTCTTCAATAATAATTTGTTTTAATGTTTTATCATTACTTACAGGTCCAATATTATATTTATATAATGAAAAACCTGCAATTAGTGCAACTACTAGTAAACTAAGTAAGACAACAATAATATAAGCAAACTTCCTCATATAATATTATTCCTCACTATTATTACTTTGTTCATTAAATTTATTTTGAATTTCTTCTAATATTTTATCAATTATTTTCCATTCTTTATCTGTTTCTATAGCTTCTAATGTCATTTTATCATCAGAACCAGTATAAGTAGATGCATATACTTTTACATTACCTTCATCATCAGTTGAATTATCTGTATATACTATATATTTTTTACCAGTTTCATCTGATTCAAAAGTAAATAATACTTCATATTCTACTTCTACTCCTTTATCATTTTTTACTTTAAAAGTCATTCTTTCATTACTATACATTTTTAATCCCTTTCTCCTTATCTAGATATGTTTGCAAAATAATATTAGCTGCTAAACTATCTATTTTTTCTTTTCTTTTTTTTCTTGAAATATCAGCACTAAGCATATAATTAGTAGCTTCAACTGTAGTTAATCTTTCATCTTGCATTATAACCTCAATATTAAATTTTTCTACTAGTTTATCTTTAAATGCTAGTGTTTCTAGTGATCTATCACCTAACGTATTATTCATATTTTTAGGAAGGCCAAGTATAATTTTAGAAACCTTAAATTCATCTATAATTTGTTTAATTTCAGGAATTAAAGAATCATAATCTTTTTCTTCAAAGCGAATTGTTTTATAAGTAGTAGCTATTGTATGAGTTACATCACTTATAGCAATTCCAAGTGTTCTTGTTCCTAAATCAAAACCTAAATATCTCATTTATTTAAATAACGCTTTATAATAATTTCTAAAATTTTTGTTCGATCAAATTTAACAATCTTTGAACGAGCTTCCTTATGACTAGAAATATAGCCAGGATCCCCACTCATCAAATACCCAACGATTTGATTAATTGGATTATATCCTCTCTCTTCTAGTATTTCAACAACTTCTTTTAATGTTTGTTCAACAAGTGCTTCTTCAAATTCATCGTAATTGTAAACTTTTGTTTCGTCCATCAAATCACCCTCTTTTATGAATACATATATATTGTACCATTTATTTACATATTTTACAATCTTAAAAATTCTCTAGATATTTTTTTAAGTTTTCGGCAACATTTCTTGGAATTACTGAACTTAATTCATCTATATCAAGACTTTTTAATTTGGTAACTGTTTTATATTTTTTTAATAATTCATTTTTTCTTTTAATACCAATTCCTTCAATATTGTCAAGTAAGCTAGCAAGTGAACCTTTATTTCTAAGTGTCCTATGATAATTAATTGTAAAGTTATGTACTTCATCTTGCATTCTTTCAAGTAAATAAAATAATGATGATTTTTTATCAATTTTTACTTCTTCAATAGGATCAAATGCTAATAATGCTTCAGTTGCATGATGATTATCTTTTTTTAAGCCAGCTACCATAATAGATAACCCTAAAGATGATATTACTTCACGAGCTACATTTATTTGACCTATACCACCATCAACTAAGATTAAATCAGGCTTTTCTAAATTATCTTTTAAAACTCTAAAATATCTACGATATATTACTTCACGCATTGTACTATAATCATCATTCTGATCAATAGATATTTTAAATTTACGATAATCATTTTTACTAGGTTTTCCTTCTTTAAATACAACCATTCCTGATACATTATATGTACCAAATAAATGAGCATTATCAAATATTTCAATACGATCTAATTTATTTAATTTTAATTTTTCTCTTAATTCTTCATTAGCTAATACTGTTTTTTCTTCATCTATTTTAATTAAATCAAATTTTTCTTGTAGCGCTACCAAAGCATTAGAATTAGCCATTTCAACTAATTCTTTTTTAATTCCTTTTTGTGGAACTTTCACAGGTACGCCTAAATAATTTTCAATTAATGTAGTATCTACAATATCAGGAACTAATATTTCTTTTGGAAGTAAAATATCTTTTTCATAAAAATGTGATATATATACATTTAATTCTTCATCTATTTCATCAATAAGAGGACAAATTTTAGAATGTCTTTCAAGTATTTTACCACCTCGAATAAAAAACACTTGAAAAGATATATATCCATTTTGAACTGCATATCCAAAAATATCACGATCTAAATTATCTCTTATTTCAACTTTTTGTTTTATTAAAGTAATATCAATATAATCTATTAATTCTTTTATTTCTTTAGCTTTTTCATAATTCATTTTAGAGCTTTCTTCAAGCATTTCATTTGTTAATCTAGTAACTACTTTTTCATTATCACCCTTCAAAAAAGCTAATATTTCTTCTTTCATATTTTCTATTTTTTCTTTTGAAACATTATTAGAACAATATCCTAAACACTGCCCAATATGATAATAAAGGCATGGTACTTTACTATATGTTGTACATTTTCTAAGTGGATATAATCTATTAAGTAAATTTACAGTATTACGAGCTGCTGTTACATTAGGATATGGTCCAAACATATATTTATGATTCTTCTTTTTACGATTAACATTTCTAACAACTAAAAGTCTTGGTACACTCTCATTTGTAAGTTCTATATATGGATAACTCTTATCATCTCTAAGTAAAATATTATATTTAGGATCATATTTTTTAATTAAATTAATTTCTAATATTAAAGATTCAGTTTCACTACCTACAACTACATATTCAAAATCAGCAATCTCACTAACAAGTTTAGCTGTTTTACCAGTATGCGTTCTGTGAAAATAAGAATTAAGCCTTCTTTTTAAATTTTTAGCTTTACCAACATATATAACTATACCTTCACTATTTTTCATTAAGTAGCATCCAGGACTAGTAGGAACTAATAACAATTTTTCAAGAATCATAAAATCACCTCTTTTATTATAACAAAAATTTAAATATTATTATATAATAATATTAGGTGATTTAAATGCATACAATTGATAATATTTATACTAATGAAATAGTAATTCAAAAATCTCGATTTATTTGTAAAATATTCCCTGTAAATGATATTCAAAATATTGACACTATATTAACAGAAATAAAAAAAGAATATAAAGGAGCTACTCACTATTGTTACGCATATATAATTGGCAATAGTCAAAAATATAGTGATGATAAAGAACCAAATGGTACAGCAGGCATTCCTATTCTAAATGTTTTAAAAAATAAAAATTTAAATAATATCTTAGTAGTTGTTATAAGATACTTTGGTGGTATTAAATTAGGTGCTGGTGGGCTTTTAAGAGCATATACTAAAGCAGTAGTAGAATGTTTAAATTTAGCAAACTTAAAAGAATTAACAAATGAAATAAATCTAGAATTAAGCTTAAAATATGAGAATTTAAATCAAATATATACTTTAATAGATGAATCATCAATCAAAGAAAAAATATATGATGATGATATTATATTAAAATTATCTATTGAAGAAAAGAAGTACAAAGAAATTAAAAACAAATTAGAACATATTTGTATAAATATAAAAGAGAAGTAAAAACTTCTCTTTTAATTAATATCTTCTTTAGAAACAATAAGTGGTGTCTTTAAATCCATTGATAAACATATATGAAGCTTACCACCAGATTTTCTAGCTTCTCCAAATACATAAACAGTTTCATCTTTTTCTAAGTAAGTTTCTTGTATTTTATAATTTAGTATTTCAGAATTTGCTATATCAAGAGGAAGAGTAATATTTAATCCAAATTGTTCAAATTCTTCTTTACTAACTTCTTTTTCTAGATTTATAGGAAGTCTATACTGACAACCACCTGAATTAGATTCAATAATTACATAATCAGATGTAGAATTATCTGTAAGTAATAATTTATTACCTTGTCTATCATTAAAAATAGTTCTTTCTATAGTTGTAATTTTAGTTTGATCAAAACCTTTAGTATCTTTAAAAGTCTCAGTTTTACGAAAAGTTACAGTTGCTGATGCTTGATAATAAACAACTTCTTTCTTAGAAAAAGGAGTTACCACTAATTCTTCATTTATAAGATTTCCATATAACTTAACATGTTCAAAATAAGTACTTTCTTCACTTAACACTGTTTTCTGTTCAAATACTTGAATTAATCTAGCAATATTATCTAGTTCTAAATTATTAATACTTTTTTTAGATTTATTTTTATTTTTTATAAGAAAAAGTATTATAGCAACAATAATAAAAATAATAACAAATATAATCCACATAATTTATTTTCCTCCTAATAATTATATTATAATTTTCATGCCTTTTGAATTACAATTCATATATGTTTCACAATCAATGCAAGGCGTAATTTCATTAACTGGTTCATCACCTAATAAAGTATATATCATTTTTCTATATAATTTTGAATTTAATGCATTTATTAAACCTTCCGAAAATACATTCACTTTCCAATCATCTCTATATACCACACAACATCCTAGTAATCTTCCATCCCAATTAATTTGTGGGCAAAAAATCATTTGCTTGCAAATATCATTAGTCATTTTTGTATCATCAAAGTTAATACCAGTTATTCTTTTTATTTTTTCCTTATCTTTTGGTATGTATTTGCCACTCCAATCAACCTTATAAAATATATCCATATTCAAAGAAGTCGCTAATTCCTTAGCTTTTTCTATTTCATGATCATTTTCATTCATAATAATAAATTGCCACTTTAATTTTGGATAATAACTATTATATTTTCTTTTATATTCGTTCAGCTTTCTAATATTATTTAAAACTGTATTAAGATTACCATTTCGTCGATAATAACCATAAGTTTCTTGCGTAACACCATCAATAGAAAAAGTAATTCCTTTTACATGATATTTAACTAATGCTTCTAAATTACTTTCTGTTACAAAATTAAAATTAACTCCATTTTCCATTGTAATGTATATATTTTTTTCATATGAATATTTAAGTATTTTTTCTAAATCAGGATTCAAAAAAACTTCACCACTATTAGATACCTCTATTTCTTGAATAAAAGGATTTTCTTCAATAAATTGTTTAAATTGTTCAAATTTTAAATAACCTTTTCCAACAACTCCATAATTACCTTTTCGCATATAACACTCTCTACAATTTAATTGACATACAGTTGATAATTCTAATCTAATAAATTTTGGTTTATGAATTATTTTAGTTTCTTTTAGCATTTCTAAAATCCAATCTCTAGCATAAATTATTCTATTTACTTGAGGTAACTTTTGTTTTAATACATCATAATCATAATTAGTAGAAATAATTAACTCATCTGTTTCTAAATAAAATTTATTCAAATAGCTTTCATAATTTAAAGTGTAATCATTTTCGTCAATAGTTGTATCTATTATTACTAAATATTTTACATAATCAAATATATTTTCAAACGACGTTATTAATTTATAAATACTATCATAATCGCCAATTAATACCTTTTTATTCATATTAAACCACCTTAGTAATTATAGCATAATAATATTAACAAAAAAAGGAGTAAACTCCTTATTTATTATTAATTTGATTCATTACTTCAGTAGCAAAATCTTCTTCTTTCTTTTCAATTCCTTCTCCTACTTCATAACGAATAACATCTTCTATAGAGCAATTATTTTCTTCTAAATACTTAGAAACTGGTTTCTTATCGTCTTTAATAAATAATTGTTCTTCAAGACAAATTTCTTTAAAGAATTTATTTAAACGACCAGTAACTGCTCCATCAATTCTATTTTCAGCAATACCCTCATTAATAGCTTGTTCTTTAATAACACTCTTTTCATGTTCAACAACATCAGCTGGTACATCGCTTCTCTTTACATATTTTGGACGCATAGCAGCAGCTTGCATTGAAACATCCTTAGCAACTTCTTCATTTTCACCATTAATGATTGATAAAACAGCAATTCTACCACCCATATGAATATATGAACCAAAAGTTTGGTTATCCTTTTTAGTTACTTTAGTGAAACGTCTAAAACTTAATTTTTCACCAATAGTTGCAGTTTTACTAATTAATAATTCATCAATAGTTCCTTCAGAAGTTTGAAGTTTTCCTGCTTCTTCAACAGTCTTAGCATCACTTTTAATTAATGTTTCAAGAACTGTACTTAATAATCCTTTGAATTCTTCATTCTTTGCAACAAAGTCTGTTTCTGAATTAATTTCAACAATAACAGCATCATTACCATTTACTAAAATACCAGCAAGGCCTTCTGCTGCAATACGATCAGCTTTTTTAGCAGCTTTAGAGATACCTTTTTCTCTAAGCCAATCAATAGCAGCTTCTAAATTTCCTTCTGTTGCTTCTAGTGCTTTTTTGCAATCAAGCATACCAGCACCTGTTTTTTCACGTAATTCTTTTACTAAACTAGCAGTAATCATAAATTTCTCCCTTTCTAGCAATAAAGATGATTAAAAAATCATCTTATCTATATTAATTTAAAGCTTCAACTAATTCGGCTTTTTTCATAGTTGAATAACCTTTAATATCTTTTGCTTTTGCCATATCACGAAGTTCAGCAACAGTAAGTGTACTTAAATCTTTTTTAGCTTTAACTGTTTCTTTCTTTACTTCTTTCTTTGGTTTTTCTTCTACTTTTGCGGCTTTTTCTACTTTTTCTACTTTTTCAGTTTTTTCAACTTTTTCTTCTTTTTTCTCTACTTTTTCAAATTTTACAAATTTTGTATTTTTATTATCTTTTCTATCGTTAAAACGATTTGGTCTATCTTCTTTCTTTTTTACTGAATCAACTGCTTTTTGCATAATTTCTTCGCCTTTAGCTTTGTCATCTTCTTTAACATAATCAACAATTTTTCCACCATTTGCTTCAACAATTGCATTAGCCATAACACCAGTAATTAGTTTTACAGCACGAATTGCATCATCATTACCTGGAATAACATAATCAACCATATCTGGATCACAGTTAGTATCTACAATACCAAATACTGGAATATGAAGTTTACGAGCTTCACGA
>JAEETF010000014.1 GCA_016290195.1 Bacilli bacterium
AAACAGGTACAAAGAAAGTATTAGTAGGTTATAAAGACGTTCCTTATACTGAAAAAGTACAAACAGGTACAAAGAAAGTATTAGTAGGTTATAAAGACGTTCCTTATACTGAAAAAGTACAAACAGGTACAAAACAAGTTATTACAGGTTATGAAGATAAAACTACAACTCAAAGAGTACAAGTAGGTACAAAACAAGTTATTGTAGGTTATGAAGATAAAGTTACAACTCAAAGAGTACAAGTAGGTACAAAACAAGTTATTACAGGTTATACTACTAAAGAAATTAGTGCTCAAGAAAAAATTGGAACAGAACCAGTTTATGAAACTAGAAAAGTAAAAGTTGGAACTAAAAAAGTAGCTTATACAGAAAAAGAAACAGTTACAAAATATAGAGATGTAGATGTTTATGAAACTAGAAAAGTACAAACAGGTACAAAAGAAGTAGTTAAAGAAGTTAAAACACCAGTAACTAATCAAGTAACTTATTATAGAAGTAGAACTCGTGAATATTTATCTGGTGACGTTGACACTAAATGGAGTCAAAGTCAAAATGATATTAAATTAATAGCATTAGGTTATAGTTTAACAGGTAAATCACGTAAAATATAATATGAAAAGGTGCTGTAAAGCACCTTTTATTTGTTTGACTTTGTAAATTAATTATGATATGATTTATTAAGATAGGAGGGTCATAAGTGAAAGAAATGTATCTTTTTGAATATATTAATGAAAATGAATTCAAAAAACTTGAAAGATCTTTGAAAAAATATAATACACTTGCATTTAAAAAGCTATATTTTGATTATTATCCTGCTATTAAAGATGGTAGATTTTTAGGAGAAGTTATAGCTACCAACAAAGAAAAAGGAATGATGACATATCAATTAAAATTACCAACAGATGTTATGTTTTCTAAAGTACATGGTGATATAAGATTAATTTATCACGTATATAGAGAACAAAAAACAGTTATGCTTGATAGACTTGAACCAGTTGATATATTATCAGAAGGACATCAATCAGAACTAGAAACATATAAAGGAGTTATGGTTTCAAAACAACATTCTGATAAAGATTTATTTAAAATTAATTTATTAAATATGATTAATAAAGAGTAGAAATACTCTTTTTTTAGTTATTTTAACTTTGAAAAATAAATGACCTTCATATAATAAAATGGAGGTGATAATATGATAAAACAATATCCAGTTGATTATATTGCGATTACACAAGGATATTCAGATGATCATAAATCGATTGATTTAGGTTGGAAAGATAACCCAAATGTTCCTATTCTTTCTTGTGGTAGTGGTTATGTTGAAAACATATATTATTTAAATGATGGTGGTAATGTATTAAAAATTAAATATGATGATAAAACATCTACTGCATTTATGCATTTAAAAAGTGATTCTATTATTGTTAAAGTAGGTGATAGAGTAATTAGAGGTCAAAATGTAGCTACTATGGGTGATACTGGTGATGCAACAGGTGTTCATTTACATTTAGTTATGTATGATGAAAGCGGAAATAGAATAAATCCTACCAAATATTTATATGCATTTCCAAATCAAACAATTAATCCAGAAGATGAAAGTATAGTTATGCGTTATAATACATATGTTGAATATACTGTTCAATCTGGAGATACGTTATGGAGTATAGCTAGAAAATATAATACTACATGGCAGCAAATATATGAAAATAATAAAGAAGTGATAGGAGATAATCCTAATTTGATATATCCGGGACAAGTACTTAAGATACCAAATAATGTAATAACATATACTGTTCAACCTGGGGATACGTTATGGAGTATAGCTAAAGAATATAATACTACATGGCAGCAAATATATGAAAATAATAAAGAAGTAATAGGAGACAATCCTAATTTGATATATCCGGGCCAAATTTTAATAATATCATAACAAAAAAGTCAATTCTATAAGAACTGACTTAATTTTATAATGGTGCGAGTAAAGGGTAATACACCGTTTTATCATAATTCTTTTTCTAAAGCATTTATAGGAGATTATATGAGTGGCATTTGTACAAATTATTATAAAAAAGAAAAATTTAATGAAAAAAAAGAATTTGAAAAACAAGAACTTAAATTTATTAAAAGTTCAAGACTTGTTAGACTTCTTGATCTAGAAGTAAAAAATCTATCAAATATGATGTATGAAAATATTATTGATAAGAATAGTATATTTAACACGTTACAAGAAATGGCAATGATTAATAAGGTTTTAATTGAAAAATTAGAAAATAAAAATCTATGAAAGATAATATATTTAAAACAATGTTAGATAGTAAACGTGTTAATAATTATGCAAAAATGTTAATACTTTTAAATAATTATGATTATTATAAAGACTATTATATTCCAAATAAAAAAATTGAAAAAGCAATTAATATTTCAAATAGATTTATAAGAGAAATATTAAAGCAATTAGAAAAAGATAAAATTATATATTTATATTATAAAAAAAGTAAGAGATTTTTTAGATTTATAAATAATGAAAAAATAGAAAGGAAAAGGCCAGATATTTTCGAATATGACTGGTTAAATGAGGATTAAATGGAAGTTTTAAGTATTATTATATTATTAATAACTAATACATTATTTTTTATAAGATGTTTAAAATTAGAAGATATTATTAATTTAAAAAATGAAGAAATAGTAAATCTTCAATTAGATCTAGCAAAATATGATCCAGATGTAGTTTATAGATTATTTGATGAGGAGGAATAATATGTTAGTTTATATGATAGGTACTGGAATTTATATATTAAGTGATTTTTTATGTTTTAAAATAGGACAAAAGTATTATGCAAAAAAATGTAATTATGAATGCTCTAAGTGTAAAAATTGGGCTTGTAATAAATATCAATGTATGAAATATAGTAAAGGTAAAGTTAAAGATGAATAATGAAATAAAAGAAATGAAATATCAAACAAATAGAAAAGTTGAACTTTTATATAATAATATATATAAAAATTATCATTATTATATTTTAAATTTAGGTACACATCCAACAGCTTATATTGAAGTTACACGTCATAGTCATATATATTTTCAAGATTATAGAGAATTAGATATAAATGTTCATGGTGGTTTAACATTTTCTGGAAATACTCTTTATTTAAATGAAAAAAATAAAATAACTAATTCTTGGTTTATTGGTTGGGATTATGCACACACAGGAGATTATGTTGGATATTATGAAGATTTTAATAATTGTGGGATATTTACTATAAATTCTTTAAGAGATGATAAAAAATGGACTACTAAAGAAATAATAAAAGAATGTGAAAATGTTATTAATCAAATAATTAGAAAATATGATTTTTAAGAGGTTAAAACCTCTTTTTTTTGTTTTTTGTAGTGCTTTGTTGCCACAAACTAATGTTTGGCAACAAGCACAAAAAACAAGGAACAATAATTCCTCCATAGGTGGAATAATAGTTCCTCTTTTTTAGGAACAATAGTTCCTCTTTTTTAGGAACAATAGTTCCTCCTAATATATATAAATATATATTAATAAATTTTTTATAAATTTTTTAATAATGTAAAATTTTCTGAAGAAAAATTTTTTTAGTAAAATTTGACAATGTTTTTTATATAATTTAAATTTATTATGTAAAAGAAAGGAAAATATGTATGAATGATGAAAATTTAAGAAAAATTGTTATTAAAGGCTATCAAAAATATAACGATAAAGACACTAAAGAAAAAAAATTTAGAATTATAACACTTGTTAAAATTGATGATGAAGAAGGTTATGGGGAAGATGTTAAAATGTTATATTTTGATTATTCTCTAGAACTAGAACAAAAATTAAAAGATTATTTAGATAAAAAATTATTTAATGCAAAAGTTGAAATAAAAGAAAATTTCGCAACTGGTAGAATAAAAATTATAGATTTAATTATTGATTAGAACGTATTTAAAAATACGTTTTTTTTTAGAAAGGAAGTATAAACATGGCATGGTTTAGTAATGGAAAAAAATATTGGAAACATAATGGGAGAATTTATTCTTCAAGAATAAAAAGAAGAAGTTCTTCTAGTTTTGGCTTTTTTCAAAAAGCAATAGAACTTGTACCTAGTACTAACCCTAAAAAATTTAGAAAAATAA
>JAEETF010000015.1 GCA_016290195.1 Bacilli bacterium
AAAAAAGAGGTGATAAAAATGAAGAATAAATTGATATTATTTGATTGGGGAAATATTGTAGAATCACATACAACGGGATACACTTGTTATGATGCATTTAATGATTTGTTTAGATCTTGTGGTTATAGTGGAAATAAAAATATATTTACAAGCCTTGGAAAGTATAAATTAAGTATTATACCTACAGTTAATGACTTTGAGATAGTTTATAATAAAATTGCTAACGAGTATAATTTTAAAACAACATATAAAGAGTTTATTAAATCATACAAAGAGATATTTGATAAAATAGATTACTATAAGGATGTATCAGAGTACGAAAAATCTTTAAAAGATAAATGTTATATTGGAATATTATCTAATCTTGCGGTATTTGATAAAGAAAGATTAAATAAGCAAGTTGATTTATCTCAATATGATTATGTATTTTTATCTTTTGAATTAGGTTGTAGAAAACCAGATAAAGAAATATATATAAAAGTTAGTGATCAAATTCCATTTAATTCTAAAGATATATTATTTATTGATGATAGACAAGATAATATTGATATGGCAAGAGAATTTGGTTGGAATGTATTTAAAACAACAGGCTTAGAACTTGAAAAAATAAAGGAATGCTGTGAAAACTTTATTAAAGGAGATGATCCAAATGAATGAAAATAAAACAAATATAAACTGGTTGATTTCAATTTAATTAAGAACACTCCTAATACCTTATAAAATAAGGAAAAACGTAAAAATACATCTTGCATATTTTTAATAAAAATAGCTAAAAATTGAAAAAAAATACAAAAATATCTAAAAACAACTATTTTTTTGATAAGAAGTTGCAAGGTGATTACAAAAGTTAAGAACATGATAAAAAAGAGGTGATTGATTTGGAAAAATGGAAATTTGGAATAAATAATAATGAATTAATTTCATTAGTTTTAACTGGTAAAAAAACTGCTACTACATCATTACTTGAAGATAGTGAAAAATTTCCGATAATTGGTGAAGAATCTATTATTTGTTATGATGATGGAAGAGAAGCATGTATAATAAGAACAACTGATGTTAAAGTAATGAAGTTTAATGAAATGACAGAAGAATACGCTAAATTAGAAGGTGAAGGAGATTTAGCATTAAACTATTGGAAAAAAGTTCATTATGACTTTTTTAAATCAATTGACAAAGATTTTAATGATGATTCTAAAATAGTATTTGAAGTATTTGAATTAGTAAGTAAAGGAGGTAATACTCATGAATGAAAATACAACTAATATAAATTGGTATCCTGGTCATATGGCTAAAACTAAGAGATTGATAGCAGAAAATATCAATTTAATTGATGTAGTATATGAAGTAGTAGATGCTAGAATACCATATTCATCTCGTGTTAGAGATATTGAACATATTATTAAAAATAAACCACGTGTTATAGTTATGACTAAAATGGATTTATGTGATATTAAAGAAACAAATAAATGGATTAAATATTATGAATCTAATGGTTGTAAGGTAGTATTACTTGATTTAAATAAAAACACTAATCTTAAGCCATTATTTAAAGCAACTGATGAATTAATGGAAAGTGTTGATAAAAAACGTTTAGAAAAAGGTCTTCAAAAACGTAAATATAAGGTGTTAGTAATTGGTATACCGAATGTTGGGAAAAGTACTTTAATTAATAGACTTGCTAATAAAAAAGTAGTTGGTGTAGGTAATATGCCAGGTGTTACTAAACAAAATAGTTGGATTCGTATTAATGAAAAGTTAGAACTTTTAGATACTCCTGGAATTTTATGGCCAAAATTAGATGAAGAAAAAGTTGCTTTTAATCTTGCATCTTTAACTGCTATTAGAGAAGAAGTATTACCTATTTATGAAGTTGCTAATTATATTTTAAAAACACTTGGTTGTTATTATCCTGAACAATTATCTAGTAGATATGGTCTTTCTGAATTATCAGAAGATATATATGAAGATTATGAAATAATTGGTAAGAAAAGAGGTTGTCTTATTAAAGGTGGCGAAGTTGATTATGATAAAGTTGCTACTATTATTCTTAATGATATGAAACTTGGAGCTGTTAAGAATATTACTTTTGATAAGATAGATGAATATGTTAAATAATTTTGATAGAAATGTTTTATCACTTGCTTATATTGGTGATGGTATATATGAATTAATTGTTCGTGATTATTTACTTAGTTTAGGTAATTTTAAAGTGAATGATTTACAACATATGGCTATAAAATATGTAAGTGCTGGTGCACAAAGAGAAATACTTGAAAGAATAATGTCTGCTAATATTTTAGATGAAAAAGAACAAGATATTGTTTTAAGAGCACGTAATCATAAAGGAAGTAGACATCCTAAAAATAGTGATATTATTACATATAAATATGCAACCGCTTTAGAAGCATTATTTGGATATTTATATTTAGAAAAGAATTTTGAACGTATTGAAGTTTTGAAAAAATATGTAATAGGAGAATAGTATGTATATATATGGTAAGAATGTAGCTAGAGAGGCTATTGAAAATAATCAAAAAATTACAAAAGCTTTAATTTATAAAGATTTTAGTGACAAAAATTTAATTTCTGCTTTACAGAATTTAAAAATTAGTATTAAATTTTGTGAAAAATTTGAATTAGATAGAGTTGCACCTTTAAATCATCAAGGTATAATATTAAGCGTTCCTGATTACGAATATGCTGATATTAATGATATTATGAACAAAGAAAATGCATTTATTGTTATGCTTGATCATATTGAAGATCCACATAATTTAGGTGCAATTATTCGTACTTGTGAAGCTGCAGGTGTATCTTTAGTTGTTATTCCAAAAGATAGATGTGCAACTGTAAATGAAACTGTTGTTAGAACAAGTGCAGGTGCTCTTTCTTCTATCAATGTATCTATGGTAACTAATCTTGCCCAAACTATTAGAAAATTAAAAGATAATGGTTTTTGGATTATTGGTACAGACCTTGAAGGTGATGATTATAGCAAAATTGATTATAAAGGAAAGATTTGTTTAATCATTGGGAATGAAGGTAGTGGTATGTCTAATATAGTTAAAAATGAATGTGACTTTTTAGCTACTATTCCTATGAATGGTAAAATTAATAGTTTAAATGCTTCAGTAGCAACTGGTATAATTGTATTTGAAGCAGTAAAGCAAAGAAGGTAATCAGTAACTAGAAATGGATTTTTTATGGATTACAAAGATTATAATGATAATGAACTTTTGATGTATATGTGTGAAGGTAATGAAGATGCAAGTGATATTTTATATAAAAAATATGAGCCAATTATTAATAATTTAGCTCTTAAAATTTCTAGAAATCATTTGTATGCTGGTATTGATTATAATGATTTAAGACAAGAAGGATTTTTAGCTCTTTATAATGCTGTTAATAAGTATATGGATAAACAAAATGTTTGTTTTTATACATTTGCTACTACATGTATTGAAAGAAAAATGATTAGTTTAGCAAATAGAGTACATTCAAATAAACATAAAGCTTTAAATGATGCTTTAAGTTATGATATAGAGAGTGAAGATAGTTATAAAACAGAAGGATGGTTTGCTGATAATCGTAGTAATCCAGAACTTATTATAACAGAGAATATATATAATAAAAATTTAATGAATATAATAAGTGAAAATTTAAATGAATATGAAATGAATGTAATAAATTTAAGACTTAGAGGATTATCTTATAAAGAAATAGCTACTAATTTAGGTAAAAGTGATAAATCAATAGATAATACATTACAAAGACTTAGAAAAAAATTAAAAAAATTGTTTAAGAATAATTGTATTATTGATTTTTAAATAGTATAATTTATTTAGGTGATAACATTATGTTTTGGATTTGGCTAATTATTATGATACTTATGGGATTAAATGTTATTCTAAAATTTAATAAAGTTAGTTTAGGATTTTTAATAAGTTCAATTATTTCTTTTATATTAACATTTATTACAAAACTTTTTATTATTCATCTATGTGTATTTGTTATTGGTGGTATTATATTAAGTATAATTTTAAATAAATTTTTAAAGAAGTAATACTTCTTTTTTCTTTTATAATAATATGTTATAATGTATATGGTGATAATATGGTTGCAAATATTAATAATGTAGATATAAATTATATTGACTATGGTGAAAATAAAAAAAATACTATTGTTTTACTTCATGGTTGGGGTCAAAATATTGAAATGATGAAACCAATAGGAGATAAACTTACTAAATTAGGACGTATAATTATTATTGATTTTCCTGGTCATGGAGCTAGTTCTGAACCAACATATGCATGGACTGATGAGGATTTTGTTGATATGCTTTATGAACTATTTAAAGAATTAGGTGTAGATAATCCAGTTTTAATTGGTCATTCTTTTGGTGGTAGAATAAGTTTATTATATGCTAGTAAACATAGAGTAAAAAAACTTATATTATTTGGTAGTCCTTTTAAAAAAGAAATTAAAAAAGATTCATTAAAAACTAAAACATTAAAGTTTTTTAAGAAAGTACCAGTTCTTAACAAATTAGAAGGATTTGCAAAGAAACATATTGGTTCAACTGATTATAGAAATGCATCACCAATTATGAGACAAGTCATGGTTAATAGTGTTAATCATGATATGACATCTGATGTTAGTAAAATAACTTGTCCAACATTAATTATTTGGGGAACTTTAGATGAAGCCGTACCGCTTGAAAGAGCTTATGAACTTGAAAAATTAATTGATGATGCAGCTGTTATTGAATATGAAGGTTGTACACATTATGCATATCTTGAAAGACTTAGTCAAACTGTAAACATTTTAAATAGTTTTATAGGAGGTAACAATGAATAATTATTTTTTAGCTTCTTTACTTATTTATTATATATTCTATTTTGTTAAACTAAAAAAAGTTTTTCATATGTTACAACAAAATTGGTACAATGATGGCAATAGATATATAACTTGGATAGGTAATAATAAAAAAACTGTATTTATTAGTTTTGATATATTATTTATTTTATTTAGTATATTTTTATTTATAAATAATAGTGCAGCTATTATTATATCTTTTGTTGTTTTCTATTTTATTAATATGTGTTTATTTATTATGAATAGAAAAAAAGAACAAGTTAAGAAGCCACTTGCAATTACTAAAAGAGTAAAAAGATTATATTATACTAGTTATTTATTATTAATTATTATTACTGTTATTATGTATATAACATTTAATGAAGATTTGTTACCAGTTTATTATTTAATATTTGGTTTAATTATGTATTTAGCTTATTTTATTGGTTTTATATCTAATGTTATCAATAAACCAATTGAAAAATTTGTATTTCATTATTATAAAAATAAAGCAATTAAAAAACTTGCTACTTTTACTAATATGAAAGTAATTGGTATTACTGGTAGTTATGGTAAAACAAGTAGTAAAAATATTTTGAGTGATATTTTAAATATTAAATATAATGCTTTTCCTACACCTAAGAATTTTAATACTACTTATGGTTTAATGATTACAATTAATAATCATCTTGATAAATTTAATGATTATTTTATTGCAGAAATGGGAGCATTTAGATGTGGTGAAATAAAAGAATTATGTGATTTAGTAAAACCAACATATGGTATTTTAACTAAAGTTGGAACTGCTCATTTAGATAGTTTTGGTTCTCAAGAAAATATTCAAAAAGGAAAATTTGAACTTATTGAATCACTTCCTAGTGATGGTATTGGAATTCTTAATGGTGATGATGAATTACAAGTAAATTATAAACTTAAAAATAATTGTAAAATAGTATTTATTGGTATTGATAATCCAGATGTTGATGTTAGAGCAACTAATATTAAATTATCTAATAAAGGTACTTCTTTTGATTGTATTTATAAAGGAGATTCTAATATTTATCACTTTGAAACTAGATTACTTGGTAAAGCAAATATTTATAATATACTTGCGGGAATAGCTCTTGGTAGATGTTTAGGTCTTGATGAACGTATGCTAGAAGCTGGTGTTAAAAAAGTAAATAGTGTTGAACATCGCTTAGAAATGAAAAAATATGGCAATATAAATATAATTGATGATGCTTATAATTCTAATCCTGTTGGTTCTAAAATGGCTGTTGAAGTACTTGGAATGATGCCAGGTAAGAAAATTATTGTTACTCCAGGCATGATTGAACTTGCTGATAAAGAATATGAGCTTAATAAAAAATTTGGAGAATATATTGCTGATGTTTGTGATGAGGTTATTTTAATTGGTAAAGAACAAACAAAACCAATTTATGATGGTTTAATGGATAAAAAATATAATGAAAAGAAAATACATATATTAAATGATGTTAAGCTTGCTTTTCCACTAATGCAACAACTTAGTGATGGAGAAACTTATGTTCTTCTAGAAAATGATTTACCAGATATCTTTAATGAGAAGTAGGTGTTTTATGAGTAGTAAAATGGCAAAAATAATTTTTGGAGTTATTTGGTTATTATTTTGTGTAGCAGCTTTTTTTACTGTTAGTGATTTTAATTCAAATTCTAGTTATGATTATGTATTTTATGTAGTAATTGGTCTTTTTACAATTATTGGAATAGTAATTATAATATATGGACTTAAGGATCCAGGTGAAGAAGAACATGAAGAACCAGTAGAAAGTGATATAAAAGAAAAAATAAAAGAAAAATATCCTATCGCTAATAAAGTTGAAACTGCGGCTTTAACTATAATTGGAGTGAGATTTTTAATTGCTGGTGCGATTGCAGGATTTGCTGCATTATTTGAAATATTACTATTTATTTTTAAACTATCTGATAATCGAAAAATAGGGGATATGATGTTTGATATTGTTGGTATGGTAATGTTTTCTTTTGCTAGTATAGTTTTTATTATTGGTGGCATAAAAAAGATAAAATTAAGTAAAAATAATAAAAATGATGATAATAATATGTAATTTTGTTGTATAATAATATTTGGTTAAGGATGTGAAAATATGAAAATAAAGGTTGGAGTAATTTTTGGGGGACCAACTGTTGAACATGAAGTAAGTGTTATTTCAGCTGTTCAAGCTATGGAACATATGGATAGTGAAAAGTATGATATTATACCAATTTATATTACTAAAGATAGAACTTGGTATAGTAGTAAAATGCTTATGGATATAGATGTATATAAAGATTTTGATACATTAAAAAGATATGCTAAGAAGGTTAATTTAGTTAATCGTGATGGTGTTTTCTATTTACAATCTGCTAAAGGTTTTAAGAAGACAATTACTGATATAGATATTGTTTTTCCAATAGTTCATGGTAGTGGTGCTGAAGATGGTTCTCTTCAAGGATATCTTGAAACTATTGGTGTACCATATGTAGGTAGTGGCGTAATTGGTTCAGCTCTTGGACAAGATAAAGTAATTATGAAACAAGTAATGGCTTCATGTGGATTTCCAGTTGTACCATATACTTGGTTCTTTGATTGTGAATATTTAAATGAAAAAAATGAGATATTAAAAATGATTAAGAAAATTGGTTATCCAGTTATTGTTAAACCAGCTTCTCTTGGTAGTAGTGTGGGTATCAGCGTTGTAAAAAGTGAAGATGATATTGATAAGGCAATTATGGAAGCTATTAAATATGAACAAAAAATAGTTGTTGAAAAAGTAATTGAACATTTAACAGAAGTAAATTGTAGTGTTATGGGGAATTATGAATTTCAAGAAGTATCAGAAATTGAAGAAGTTTCTAGCTCTGAAGATTTCTTAACATATAATGATAAATATGTATCAGGAGCTAAAGGTGGAAAAAGTAAAGGAATGGCATCTGCTAGTCGTATTATTCCAGCTCGTATTAGTGCTAAGAAAACAGAGGAAATTAAGGATTTATCTATTGAAGTATTTAAATGCTTAAATTTAAGCGGTGTATGTCGTATTGATTTCTTAATTGATAGAATTAGTGAGAAAGTATATGTTAATGAACCAAATACTATTCCTGGATCACTTGCATTTTATTTATGGGAACCTGTTGGTAAGAAATATACTAATATGCTAGATGAACTTATTACACTTGCTATTAAAAATTATAAAGAGAAAAATAAAAAGATTCATTCTTTTGAAACTAATATATTAAGTAATTTTAGTGGTGTAAAAGGAGCTAAAGGATTGAAAGGACTTAAAAAATAAGTCTTTTTTTTAATTATAAATTGACATTAAATTTAACATAATGTACAATAATTGTCGATAGTTGGGAATGATTGTATGAAAAAGGATTTAATTTATCGTTTTAGTACTGTTAAAAGACTTTTTTTTCTTGCAATTATTTTGATTTTACTTGCTTTTTTGATAATAATGTATTGTTTTTATAATTCTAATAGTTATATAAGTAATAAAGTATTTTCACAAGAACAAAGTGAATCAATTAAGAATGATCGTATAGAATATAAAAAAGATATTGATTTATATTTTAATAATAATATTATACCTTTTGCTAAACAAAGTGGTTTTTATTTATTTCATTATGATAAAAAAGATGATTATAAAAAAATATATAATCTTGATAATTTTAAAATAGGTATTATTACTTTAGAAAATGAAAATCGAATAAATTTATTACTATATAATGATAAATTTTATAAAGAAGTAACAGTAGAACTTACTAGTTTACCAGTTGTATATATTAGTAACGATAATGATTTATTAGTTTATGAATCAACTGAATTAATTCATAATTATAATTGTACATATGAGCAAAGAGGAAATTCTAGTGCTTTAAGTAATAAAAAATCATATAAACTTGATATTTATAACAAAAGAAATAAAAATGTTAGTGTTTCATTTTTAGGAATGAATGAAAAAGATAATTGGGTTTTAAATCCTATTTATTTTGATAATTCATATATGAGAGAAAAAATTAGTTATGATATTTGGAATAATATTAGTGATGAGTATAATCATAATTTAGAATATGTAGAATTTGTTATGGGTGATTCTTATGAAGGATTATACTATTTAACCGAAGTAGTTGATATAGATACATTTAAAGGTGATTCTCAAAAAGATTTATTTATTACTATTAATAAACATTTTGATTTTAATATAGAATCATTAAATCTATCTAATTTTGTTGATTTATTTGAAATTGAGAATGATTTAATAGATGATTATAAAAAGCGTAGTTCTATATTAGAAGCATTTAGTTATTTAGTTTATAATAAAAATGAAACTCCAAAAGTAGAAATAAAATATGATTTAAATAATAGTATTAATTATTCATTATTTCTTATGTTAACTAATGCTAAAGATAATTCTGATAAGAATCAAAAAGTATTATTTCGTGATATGGAAAATTATTATTTGATACAAAAAACAGTATGGGACTTAGATTGGACTTTTAATAATGAGAATATTTCAAAAGAATTAGTTGATCCAAGCAAGGAAACAATAGATGCTGATCTTAGTTTAAATGAAGCATATCGTAAAGATAAGAGTTTTAAAACTAATCTTAAAGAAAAATATTTAAAAGTAAGAAAAGAATTTTATAATTTAGAAAATTTAGAAGAATTAATTAATAAATATAATCAGTATTTGACTTCAAGTGGTGCTTTAGAACGTGAATCTAATAGATGGAATAATTTAAATTATGAAGATAGTATTGAAATTGTTAGAAATAGTATCAAAAGACGTATAGAATATTTAGATGAATATTTTGGTGGTATATAATGGAATATCGTAGTGAATTAAAGTATTTAGTTACTGATAATGATTTAATAGTATTAAAACATCATTTAAAAAACATTATGTCTTCAGATGAATTTAATGGATTTGAAAAATATAATGTTAAATCAATATATTTTGATACATATGATAATAAATGTTTTTTTGAAAATGAAGCTGGTATTGATGAACGATTTAAGATACGTATTAGAATTTATAATAATTCAGCTGATGATATAAAATTAGAAATTAAATATAAGAAAAATGGTTTTACTAAAAAAGAGTTTTGTGCTATTAGTAAAGAATTATGTAAAAAGATTATAAAAGGGGATAAGTTATTATTTAGTGAATGCAATAGTAAAGTTTTAAAAAGATTATATTTAGAACAAAATATGAATTATTTAATTCCTAAAATAATTGTAGAATATGATCGTGTTGCTTTTACTGATAAAATGGGTAATGTGCGTATTACATTTGATACTGATGTTAGAGCTTCTAAGTATATAAATCGTTTCTTTTATAAAAATACTTATGCTCGAAAAATAATTCCTGATGGAGTAAATATTTTAGAAGTTAAATATGATGAATTAATACCAGATTATATATCTAAAGAATTATTTTTAAAAAAACTAGAAAGAACTTCTTTTTCTAAATATTATTTATCAAGAATTGAATTTAAGGAGGAAATATTATGACATTTAATGATGTTATTCAAAAAGCATTTGTTGATGATTTTTTTACAAGTATAAATATATTTGATATTATAGTTAATTTAGTATTTGCTATGTTAATTGGTATTTATATTTACTTTGTTTATAAATTAAAAAATAGATCTGGCTTCTATTCCAAAGATTTTAATATAGTTCTTGTTGGATTACCTATAATTACATCTGCTATTGTTTTATCAATGCAATCTAATTTAGTTATATCACTTGGTATGGTTGGTGCTTTATCAATAGTTAGATTTCGTAATGCGGTTAAGAATTCTATAGATTTATTATTTTTATTCTGGTCAATTAGTATTGGAATAATATGTGGCGGTAAGCTTTATTCACTTGCACTTATTTTATCTCTTGTTTTATCTTTTATTTTAATTCTATTGGATTTCTTTCCTTCTAGAAAAGAAAGTTCTCTTTTAATTATTAACGCTAAGAGTATTGAAATAGAAAATGAATTACATAATATTTTAAAGAAAAAAACTAAATTTTATAAAGTAAAATCTAAAAGTATACATGGAAATAATATGGATTTAATTATTGAAATTAGAAGTAACGAAAACAATTCATTAGTAGTTGATTGTTCAAAAATAAAAAATGTTGAGAATGTAAATTTATTATCACATGATGGTGATGATAGGTTATAAAAAATTCTAGTTAATAGAATTTTTTTGTTATATAAAATAAGTGTAAAGTAATTTAATTTATTAATATATTATGATATAATAAATTAGATTGGATATTTTTAAGGAGGAAGAAGTATGCATGTATTAAAAGCAATATATGGTAACTTTAAAAAGTATCAGTTTTTGATGCAACAATTAATATCAAGAGATTTTAAAGTAAAATATAAAAGAAGTACGTTAGGAGTATTATGGTCATTATTATATCCTATTTTAATGATGCTTGTAATGGCTGTGGTATTTTCTAAAATGTTTAAATTTAGTGTACCAGGAGTAAATTATTTTGTATATTTTGAAATTGGATTTGTTATGTTTAATTATTTTAGTGAAGCTTCAAATAATGGTATGACATCAGTTGTATTTAATTTTAATTTATTAACTAAAGTATATATTCCAAAATATATATTTCCATTATCGAAATGTTTATTTTGTGGTATTAATTTTTTACTTACATTAATTCCATTATTGTTTGTAATAATATTTACAGGAACAATTGAACATATATCATGGTATTATTTATTATTACCAGTTATATTTTTCTTTGGATTTTTATTTACAGTTGGTATGAGTTTTATTTTATCAACTATTTCTGTATTCTTTAGAGATATGTTTTATATATATGGAATTATATTAACAATATGGAATTATGCAACTCCAGTATTTTATGATATTTCAATAGTACCAGATGGTTTACAAACAATATTTAAATTAAACCCATTATTTGTTTTTATAAATAATGCAAGAGACATAATTTTATATGGTAATTGTCCATCAACTTTAAATCTTATTTTAATGGTTGTATATGGAGTTGTATTCTTATTAATTGGTTCAATTGTATTTAAACGTCATCAAGATAAATTTATATATTATGCATAGAAAGGAGATATTTATGATAGATGTAAAAAATGTAACAATGAGATTTAAAATGGGTATCGATAAAGGTTTTTCTTTTAAACAATTATTTGTAAATCTTTTGGATCCTAAAATGCGCAAAAACAAAACGAATGAAAAGAAAGATTTTTATGCATTATCTGATATTTCTTTTCATGTTGATAGAGGAGAAGTTGTAGGAATTATAGGTAGTAATGGTGCTGGTAAATCAACTCTTCTTAAAATAGTAAGTGGCGTTATGAAACCAACTAATGGAAGTGTTAGTGTACATGGTTCAATTGCTCCTATGATTGAACTTGGTGCTGGTTTTGATGCAGAATTAACTGCTCGTGAAAACATATACTTAAATGGAGCAGTACTTGGTTATTCTAAAGAATTTATAGATTCTAAATTTGATGAAGTAGTTGAATTTTCTGAATTGATTGATTTTATTGATGTGCCAATTAAAAACTTTTCATCTGGTATGATTGCAAAACTTGCTTTTTCAATAGCTACTATTGTTAATCCTGAAGTTTTAATTGTTGATGAGATTTTATCAGTTGGCGATATAAAATTTCAAGAAAAAAGTAAAAATAAAATGATGAGTTTAATACAAGGTGGAACAACTGTTTTATATGTTTCACATTCAATTGAAACAATAAGAGAATTATGTAATAGAGTTATATGGATTGAACATGGAAAATTAATTGATGTTGGACCTGCTGATATTCTTTGTGATGCATATTTTTGTTCTCAGTTTGGTTTGACTCCACAAGAAGCAATTGCGAAAAAGAAGAAAGAAAAAGAGGAAAAAAATAAAAAAAGAAAACAAAACTATTAGAAAGGTTGATTATATGACAAAATATATTCATTACTGTTGGTTTGGTGGAAAACCACTTCCTAAATTAGCTCAAAAATGTCTTGAAAGTTGGAAAAAATATTTACCTGATTTTGAAATTAAACTTTGGAATGAAGAAACAAGTAATTTAGAAGAATGTCCTTTTGTTAAAGAAGCATATGAAAATAAAAAATGGGCATTTGTTGCTGATTACGTTAGAACAAAAGCTATAAATGAATATGGTGGTATTTATTTTGATACTGATATGGAAATAATAAAACCAATTGATGAATTATTAAAACAGAATAAAACTTTTTTAGGCGTTGAAGATTCACATCTTATAGCATGTGGCGTATGGTATGAACCAAAACCACATAGTTATATGTCACAAAAAATGCTTGAATTTTATCAATCACAACCTGGATTTGATGTAGATAATATGTATAGAATTAGTATTCCTCGTATAATTAGTAATATACTTACGGATTATGATTCTTCTAATTTTGATATTCAAAATTTAAAGCATGATATAACTATTTATTCGCGTGATTATTTTTATCCATTATCATATGATCATCAATATAATATTTTTACAGATAATACTTGTATGATTCATTACTATGATGCGACATGGACACCAAAATTTGAAAGAAGAGAAAATAAAATATTTCGAATTTTAGGTAAGAAAAATGGTCAAAGATTTATTAATTTGGTTCGTGGTAGTAAAAAAATAGCAAAAAAAGGAATTAAAGCTGTTTTATATCCTGCTATTATTTATAAAAGAAAAAAAGATAAAATAACTAAAGATTATTTAAATAATATTAATTTAACTATAGATTCTTTAGATAAATTAAATGGAAATGAAAATTATATTACTTTTGTTAATACAAACTGGCTTGGTGTTACTAATGCTACTCGAGAATTATTTAATAATATTATTCCATGTATGGAAATATATCGTAAAAAAGATTTAAACTTAATTTTAAAAAAATTAAAAGAAAAAGAAATTAAAGAAGTTGTTTTTAGTGGTTTTTGTATTGGATGGAAAGACTTAGTTATGTTATTACATAAAAATAATATTATAACAAAGACTTTCTTTCATGGTAGTCATTCACAAGTTTTAGAACCATATGGATGGGCAAGAAATCTAGAAATTTATAATTTATTTCAGAATGGTTATTTAACACAAATGGGAACTTGTAAAGCATCTCTTATTAATTTTTATAAAAATAAAGGTTGTGATATAAAATTATTAAAGAATAGAGTAGTATTACCAGATAATTTTAAATATGACAAAAAGAAAAATAAAAAATTAAGAATTGGTATATATGCATCACAAACTGAAAGTTATTTAAAGAATGTATTTAGTTCTATTGCATCATTAAAACAATTGAATAAAGAATGCGTTATTGATATGGTACCAATTAATAGAAGAGCTGTTGATTTTGCAACTCGTCTTGGAATTGAAGTAGATGGTGTTAATTATCATTTAAAAAGAGAAGAATTAATTAAAAGAATTGCTCAATGTGATTTAGTATTATATGTTACTTTTTCAGAATGTGCTCCTATGCTTCCACTTGAGAGTTTTGCAGTTAAAACCATTTGTATAACTGGAAATAATCATCATTATTTCCAAAATACAGAACTTGAAAAGTATTTAGTTGTAAGTAATGAATGTAGTGTTAATGAAATTGCAAATAAAATTAAATTATGTTTAGATAATTATGATAAAGTTTTAAAATTATTTGAAAAATGGTCAAATGAAAATAATCTTGATAGCATTAAATGTGTTAATGATTATGTTAAGATTGAAGGTGATGACAATGAATGAAAAAACAATAGTATTTATTGATAAAGAAAAATGTAGTTTTTTTGAAGCAGTAAAATATTCTTTTAAAGATTGTACTATTTCATCAATAAGTGATAATATTACACCACCAGAAATTGAGAAATTAGCAACTCAAATCAACAAAGATTATTCACAAGTCATTTTCTTTGATTATGTTTATAATTTTAATTTGTTATTACCAATTATATCTAAAAAATTAAAAAGAAAATGGATTGTTACTTCATCACTTCCTGCATTTTTTGATCAAACTGCATATAATTTATTCTTTCAAGTCATGGAATATTATGAACGTAATTTATTAGATGTAGTAGGTGTAGTTGATTATGATGTATATCTTACATTTAAAGAAAAATATAATTTAAAATATTTAAAACTCGATATTGATTTAAAGAATAATAGTGAAAAAGAAGATGTTATTGGAATAATAGGTTATGACTATTTAAATAGTGATAATTTCTTCAATCAATTAAGTGCAGTAACACTTACTGATTATAAAAAAGTATTAGTTTTAAATGAAATGAATGTTACTAAACAATTTGCAAAACAATTTGATTTAATAATTGAAAAGGAAGAAAGTGTATATAAACTAATTGATAGAAGTAAAATTAATTTATCTGTTGGATTATTTTCAATTTGCTATCCATATTTTTTATATAGTATGGATAATGATACAATTTGTTTATTAGGTAATACTCATTTATTAGATGATAATAAATATTTAAAAGATAATCTTGTTTTAAATAGTGATGATTCAATTGATGAGATTTCTTTTAAAATTAATAATGTATTAAAAAATAAAAGTGATATCTTCAAAGAATATAAAAGTTTTAGAAAACAATATTCAATAGATTCTAAAAAAAGTATTGAAGAATTTTTAGAAGAAAAGGAAAATAAAAATTAATATGAAAAAAAATCTATTGTTCTGTGCTTATGATTTAAATGTTGGTGGAATAGAAAAAGCACTTGTTAATTTACTTAATAATATAGATTATGATAAATATAATGTTCATTTACTTTTAGAAAGAAAAACTGGAGTATGGCTTTCTGCTATCCCAAAACAAGTTACAGTTGAAGAATATACACCATTTAGTGAAGGTAATATATTAATAAGAAAATTTAAAAATTTTTTAAAACTTTTAAAATGGAAAAAAATAAATAAAGGAAAATATGATTTTTCTTGTTCATTTGCAACATATTCAAGAGTATGTGCAGTAACTGCACTTATAGCATCAGTTAATAGTCACTTATGGATACATTCAGATTATACAAAAATATATGATGAAAAAAATATAAAAAAATTCTTTAATGGAATTGGTTTTAAAAAATTTAAAAGACGTATATTTGTTTCTGAAGAATCTATGAATAACATAATGAAATTTTATAAAGATAAAGGTAATAATTATGTTGTTTATAATATAATAGATTATCCAGCTATGTTAAAAGATAGTCGTGAAAAAATAAATGATATAAAAACTAAAAGAACAACTTTTATAAATGTTAGTCGTCATGATGATGAATCTAAAAGATTATATCGCTTATTTAATGCTTGTATTAAGTTAAAAAAAGATAAATATGAATTTGATGTATATTTAATAGGTGATGGTAAAGATACTAGTGATTATAAGAAATATGTTAAGAAAAATAAATTGGATGATGTTATTCATTTTTTAGGACGTAAGTCTAATCCTTATCCATATTATAAAAAAGCTGATGCTAGTGTAGTAACATCATATTATGAAGGTTATCCAGTAGTATTTTTAGAATCATTGGTATTTAATGTTCCAATAATTTCTACTAAAGTATCTGATTGGAAAAAATTAAATGGAATTTATGGTATTTTTGTAGAAAATGATGATGATAGTATATATTATGGTATGAAAAAGTTTTTAGAAAATGGCTTTAAGATAACTGAAAAGTATGATTATCGAAAACATAATGAAGAAATTTTAGAAAAACTTGATTATTTTATAACAAAAAAAGGAATTTATTAATTCCTTATTTTTTGTATGATTTAATTATTTCATCATAATTTTCTTTGATTGCAGAGTCATTAATTGACATATTATGTTTTTCTCTTATTTCATTCCAAGCAGTAATACTAAGTGTTTGATCACCATTTAATTTTTCTTCAGCAAGTTTTTGTTTAATATCATCAATAACAGTATTAAGTTCTGGTTTATCATTACCACTTACTCTAAGAATAATATGGTATCCATAAATAGTTTTAACTGGTTTTTCAGTATATTCACCATCTTTTAAAGCAGCAGCTGCATCATAGAAACCTTCAACAGTTCCTTGCTTTGTAAAGTTAGAAAATAAACCACCTTCAACAGCAGTACCAGCATCATCAGAGTTTTCTTTAGCAAGTTCTGCAAAATCAGCACCATTATTTAATTTACTAATTAAATTAATAGCTTTTTCTTGAGCTTTTGCTTCAGCTTCAGCAATTTGTTCAGCTGTCATATCATCAGTAACTTGTGGTTTAATTAAGATATGTCTAACTGTCATTTCACCAGAAATGTTTTTGTCATAATAGCTTTTGATTTCATCTTCAGTTAAGTTTTCTTTAACATAGTTTAAAAGAACTTCATCTTTTTGGAAACCTAACATCATTGATTCAACTAAAGCATCTTCATTATCATAACCAGCTTGTTTTAATGCATTTGAAAAATCCATTTTATACATTTCATATTGAGCTTTGATTGTTTTTAATTGATTTTCAGCTTTAGTTTTTGAATCAGTATCATCTTTGATTTCTGATTTAGTAATTTC
Source organism: Bacilli bacterium (assembly GCA_016290195.1). Lineage (GTDB taxonomy): Bacteria > Bacillota_I > Bacilli_A > RF39 > UBA660 > UMGS1045. Next base: position 17,442 of record JAEETF010000015.1, read on the forward strand.
TTCATCAATTTTATTAATAACAATAGAAGTACCATATTGTTTTTTTAACTCTGCATATAAATCTTCGGCAGTTAAGTTATAACCATCGATAGATGCAACAACTTCTTTTCCATCTTTTAATTTAGGTACTTGACCGCATCCAGTAAGTGTTAATAAAATAGCACCTGCTACAAACAATAATTTTTTCTTCATTATATAACCCTCCCTTGAATATCTCTATTTGTTTGTACATATAAATCATATCAAAATTTAGAAAAAAAAACAATAATTTTAGTTTTATATAAGCACATATATTAAAAAAAAACATACAATAACGTGAAAAGATTAAAAAGGAGGTATGACAAATGTGTAATTCAGGAGTATCTGGTGCTGCAATAGTTTTAGTATTATTTATTCTTTTAATTATCATACTAGGTGCATACATTTAGGAGGCGAATAAAGTGAAAAATAATACATGTGATAATAATAAAAATAAGTCAAATTCTTTAATAATTGTTGTTCTTTATATTTTACTTGCAATCATTTTAGGATCTGCATTGCGTTATAATTATTAGGAAAGTAAAAACTTTCCTTTTTTATAATAATTATAAAATACTAAAATTATTAATTTAAGACAATACTAATTATAAAATTTTGTATAACAAAAATAAAAGATCTGTAATGAAATTCATTACAGATTTTTAATTTTAGTGATTTGTTTCTTAATAATTATTATGTTATATTGCATTTGGAATGTTTAAAAAAGTTGAGGTTGCCTTAGTTTAGGAAAATTTTCTATATTCAGGGGGTTTTACTATAACGGAGGTGATAATTATGAGTAAAAAAGACTTATTAATCTTTTCACTTCTTATAATCATAATATTACTTATTCTTAAGTAATAAAAAAACCTAACTTTGGTAAGTTAGGTG
>JAEETF010000002.1 GCA_016290195.1 Bacilli bacterium
GTATCTTCCTGCGAGTTTAAAACTGTTATAATTCATTACTTGGTTTCACCTCTTTCATCAACATCCCATAGATAAATTAATTGATTTTGAATCTTTTCCCAAAAATATCCTAGATTTTTATATGTTTTATCAAACTTTCTAATGTCATCTCTATCCAGGAAAACTCTGTATTCATCCATACTTTTCATTAATTCTCCTATCTGATCACTAAAATCACTTAATGCTTCTACTTCAGCATTTTTTAAATCTTCAAATTTACTATTTTTTTTAATACTATTTTCTATTTTTTTCATAGTTCTATATCCTCCTCATCATTAAGCCAATCATACCCATCATCTGGATATAATTCATCTGGCATATTATTAAACCTATTTAGGTTAGAATTAATTGAATTTTTTAAATATCCAAGTTTATTCTTTATTTCATAACCTTCTTCATCAATGAATTCTCTTTTAATAACTCTTGAAACAACATAATTAAATACAGTAATTAATTCTCTATATGAATGCCCTTTTTTAAGTAAATCTTCAAAAAAATCATCATAATAATAAAGTTGTAAATCTTCCTTATCAATATAACCAGAATTAATTAGCTCTAAGGTTAATCTGTTATGTTCCTCAGGATTAAAAAAAGAAGATGTATATCCTTTAAAAGGTTTATCTTCTTTATCTTTATTTATATTAGTATTTATTATATCCGTATCGGTTTGAAGGCATTCACTATCCACCCCTTCATACCGTACATCTGGATAAAATCCATTTTTAAGGTCAATATCGAACGGAATCTCATAAATAGTATAAACATACTCATAAAGTCCTTTTTCGTTCTTAATCTTGTCAATTTTAAGGTATTTGAGGTCTTTTAATTTGTTTATGTTAGTTCTAACATTTCTTTCGCCAACATTTAAATCATTTTGAATACTCTTATAATTAAAATGCCAATTATCAGGTTTTCTTAACATATAAATTAAATAACCTTTTCCTTCTGGATCTAATCTTTTATCATCTATTAAATAATTATCTACTGTTGTATAACGATTTACTTTTTGTTTTCTCATTATTGGCATTTAAAAACACCTCCTTCACTCCAAAATAAAAAGAGCTATTTGCTCTTTATACTTCCGTATCATCATATTTTATATTATGTTTCTTTAATATTTCTTGTTGTTTTTCCTTATTAATGTATTCAAGTTCAACATAAAATCTTACATCCTCAAGATCTAAGTTTTTTCTATGATATGGATGTACTACTTTGTCTAATAAGTAATACAATTTTTCTGTAATATCTGATAAAGAATCATTATTATTATAAGCCGAACATTCTTTTATTGAAGATATAATACTATACAGTCTTATATCTTGATTTGAAACATTTCTAATATATGTATAATCATTTATTTTTTTATCTGGCTTTAAATAATCTGTCGAATCTTTTTCTTTTGAATCTGGAATTCTCGTATAATATCCAAGAACTACTCCCATCCATCCAATTAATTCATTAACTTCTTCGTTTACACTTTCTGTTATTTCTAATATAGTAAATAATTCTTCATAAAAATGTAATCGTTTTTTATCAGATCTATCAATCGTTGAATTAGTATAGTCATATTTAGGCATACATTTCACTCCTTGAAATAATTATATACTTAAATTATTCTAAATTAACTCTGCGATTACAATTATTTGTTTATTTGTATTATGTTTGCAAGTTATTAATGTTAAAGTACTTTTATTTTTATTTCTAATTATCTCTGCTGTTCCTGTTTTATCAATTAAATATATATCTACAATCTTATATTCATAAGTTTTTGATTTGTACTCAATTGAAATCTCATCACCAAGTTTTAATTTATCTAAATTTCTAAAATAAGAAATCCTTGCATTACCAGAATGAGCTGCTAAGATGACATTACCATTAACTTCATCAGGCATTGAAGAATCTTTCAATATCTCAACATTATATTTGATATTATTAAGATAACTATTCCTATCTACTAGTCCTCTTACTAATTTTATTTTTGGTATTTTAAGAACTGCTATATAATTTATTTTTTCTTCTTTTTTCTCTTCCTTTGGTTTTTCTTCTGTAGGTTCTTCAATTATATCCTCAGTAGTTTCCTCATTTTCATAAAATTCTGCAATAGCAATATCCTCGTCATCATTTATTGCTTTATTTGAATAATAATCATACCCTATTAATCCAATTCCTACAATAATTAGAAAAGAGCCGATTATTAACCAGCTCTTATTTCTTTTCATCTGAGTCACCTTTATTTTTCTTTTTACTTAAAATAACAAGTCCAACTCCAGCAATTATTAATGTTACACCACTAAAGATTAATTCTTTATAATCGGTAGCATCTGTTATTGGTACTTGTATTATTTTATGATCTTTCATTACAGATTTAACTATTTCTCCATCTTCTCTAATTTCAAACCACATCTTTTCAGTATTTAGTTCGTATCCCTCAGGTGCTTCTTTCTCTAAAATGTAATATTTACCATAAGTTAATTCTTCTATAGTAATCTTACCATTCTCATCAGTTCTACCTTCAAATACCAATTCATCGTTTTCGTTATAAATTTGAATTAAAGTGTTTGGCAAAGTTTCATCTGTAGAAAAATCTAATTTAGTAAAATCAAGTGAACCTGTTATCTTTTTATCTTTCATAGTAGATTTAACAACCTCACCATTTTCTAATATTTTAAATACCATTTTTTCATCATTTAAAGTATATCCTTCTGGAGCTTCTTTTTCTAAAATATAATATTTACCAACTACAATATCTTTAATTGTTATTTTACCATTCTCATCAGTTCTACCAGAAAAAATCATTTCATCATTTTCTGTATAAACTTCAATTAAAGTATTTGGTAATGGCTCATCAGTTGATAAATCAGTTTTTGTAAATTCTAAACTACCTTTTTTAAGATAATTCATTTTACTAACACTTTCATATACAATTGGAGTTTGATTATCTTTTTCTTTTAATTCAATCTCATGCTTTGTATTATCTAAAATATATTTGCTACCAGTTTCAACTTCAATAACATAATACTTACCTAATGGTAATTTTTTAGATATAGCATATCCATCATCATTAGTTGTAATAGTATCAACTAAAGCTCCTTTTTCATAGTAAAGAACTGTTTTATCTGATGATAAAATATCTTCACTAGCATGAATTTCAAATTTAACTTTATTTAAAGGTATTTCTTCATATGTAATAGAATTATTTTCAATTACTGCTTTCTCACCTTTTTTATTAATTTCAATTTGTCCTTTAATTGCTTGATCTACAAAATCTACAGTTACGATTAATCCATAACTTGTATATTTATAATTTGATTCATCACCTATCGAAAAACTAACTCCATCTTTATTTATTAGATATCCTTTAGGAGTTTTAATTTCTACTATCTTATAATTACCTGCCTCTAATTTTAAATATGTTTGAGTTTTACCAGATTCATCTGTAGTAAATGTATCTAATACTTTTCCTCCAACATATTGTGATACATATTGATTAGTATCAGTATTTAAAATTTTAAATGATGTATCTGCAAGTTTAATTATTTTGCCTGTTTCTGCATCTTTCTTTACTATTTCAACATAAGCAGCTAATTTATTATTTAAAATGTTATAGTATTGCTCTTTTTCAGATTCATAATCTACTGTTACATAAAAATCATA
>JAEETF010000016.1 GCA_016290195.1 Bacilli bacterium
CCTATGGATGAAAGATTGCAAAAAATAATTAATTTAATACCTGTTTGTAATTTATTTTTTGCACTATATATTGTAGTTGGTACTAGTATTCAAAGGGAAAAGATTATGGATGCTATGAAAGTAATGGGAGCTCTTGAATATATGACTGATGAGGAACAAGAAGCGTATGATAAAAATAGAAGTGGAATGAATGCAGTAAAAATTATGGCAATGAGTAAACAAACTAAAGATATGAAAGATAATATGTGCACTTCTAATGATAAAGATATTATTATAACAAACACTACTGATGATGATATGTTTGTAGCAATAATTGCTTATCCAAATGATTCTAAAGATTTTGTTATTAAAGGGGTAAGAGGTACAATTGAAAATTTATCTTATGATAAGCAAAAAGAAAAAATAAGATTGGTTTTGGAAGCTACTGCTAATAATGAAAATGAAATTAATGAAAGAAAAGAAAATTGGGAAAATGTTAGTAAGAAAATATCAGAATATGAAGAAACAAAAGAAAATGATGAAAAAAGTATAAAAGAGAAATGGCAAGAACTTAGACAAGAAATTTCACAATATACAGATGAAAATAAAGATAGTAAAGATAAACAATATAACAAAAATAAGAAAAAGATGTAAAAATTTGCATCTTTTTTTCTTTGATTTTTAAGGCTTAATCTCAAATTAATAAAATTGTTTTTAATTTTTTGTTAAAAAGTTCTTGACAAAAATTAATGTTTTTAATAAAATGTTAGTAACAAGTGCAAAATTTTTTTAAGAACTGTTATTAATAAAAAAATAATAACATATAATTTTATAACTTGTTATTAACAAAAAGTTAGAAAGAAGGAAAAGAAATGAAAAAAGAAAATTTAGAAAAGCTACTTATTGTAGTAGACATGGTTAATGGTTTTGTTAGAAAGGGGGCAATGGCAGATCCTTACATTGAAAGGATTATTCCAGAGAATGTTCGTATTATAAAAGAATTTTTAGAGAAAGAATATGGAGTTGCTTTTATTAAAGATAATCATAGCGAAACTTGCGCTGAATTTAAAAGATATCCAAAACATTGTGTAATAGGAACTCCTGAAGCTGATTTAGTAGATGAATTAATACCATTCGAAAAAGATGCATTAGTATATCCAAAAAATTCAACAAGTACAATCTTTGCTCCAAATTTTTTAAATGATATTGAAAAGATGAAGGCATTAAAAGAAGTAATTATTACGGGATGTTGCACAGATATATGTGTTATGAATCTTGCAATACCACTTCAAAACTATTTTGATCAAATGGACAAGGACGTAAAAATAATTGTTCCAGAAAATGCAGTTGAAACATATGGAGCACCAGTTCATGAACGTGATGAGTGGAATAATAAAGCTTTTGACTTTATGAATCAAGCGGGTATTCAGTTAGTAAAGAAATATGTAGGAGGCGTGAATTATGAAAAATAATACAATGGTAATAGATTTTTATGAGTTTACAATGGCTCAAGTGTATTTTGACAGTAATGAAAAAGATAAGAAGGTATACTTTGATGTTTTCTTTAGAAAGAATCCTTTTGAAGGAGGATATTCTATAAGTGGTGGACTTGATGCTATTATTGATTACATTAATAACTTTAAAATAGAAAAAGAAGATATTGAATATTTAAGAAGCACTGGTAAATTTACGGAAGATTTTCTTGAATATCTAAAAAATTTAAAATTTACTGGTGATATATTTGCTATTCCAGATGGTACACCAATATTTCCAAATGAACCAATTATTACAGTAAGAGCAAATGTAATTGAGGCACAATTAATTGAAACAGCTCTTCTTGCATGTTTCAATCATGGGACGCTTGTTACAACGGCAGCTAAAAGAATTACTGAAGCTGCTGGTGTACCAGTTATGGAATTTGGAGCTAGACGTGCTCGCGGTATTGATGCATCTATAGAAGCGAGTAAATATGCCTTTGTTGGAGGATGCTCTGGAACAAGTAATGTTAAAGCAGCAATTGATAATGATATTCCAGCTCTTGGAACTATGGCACATAGTATGATTTGTGATGCTGATAGTGAATATGATGCCTTTCTAAGATATGCGAAAAGTAATCCTGATAACTGTATTTTCTTAGTTGATACATATAATGTTTTAAAAAGTGGCATTCCAAATGCTATTAAGGTTGCTAATGATTATTTAATACCTAATGGTTTTAAATTTAAAGGTATTAGAATTGATAGTGGTGATCTTGCATATCTATCTAAAGAAGCACGTAAAATGCTTGATGCTGCTGGTTTTCCTGATGCAACCATTTGTTTATCAAATGGTCTTAATGAAGATACCATTAATTCTCTTAAGGGACAAGGAGCTATTTTTGATAGTTTAGGTGTTGGTGATAATATTGCTGCATCTAAAGAAATAATGGGTGGTGTTTATAAATTAGTTGCTACTCAAAAGGATGGAGAAATTATTCCTAAAATAAAAGTTAGTGAAGAAAGTACTAAGACAATTAATCCAGCTTATAAACGCGTATATCGTTTTTATGATAAAGAAACGGGTTATGCTTTAGGAGATGTTTTAGCTTTAAATACGGAAGCAATTCCAAAAGATAAATATGTATTAGTAAATCCTGATGAAGAATGGAAAACATGTGAAATAGAAAATTATACTATTCGTGAACTTCAAGTACCTATCTTTAAAGATGGCAAACAGGTTTATCAAATGCCAACGGTTAGAGAAAGAAAAGAGTATTGTACTAATGAATTTAAAACAATTTATCCAGAAATTAAGAGAAAAGCAAATCCACATAAGTATTACGTAGATTTAACTCTTGAATTATTAAAATTAAAAAAACAACTTATTTTAGAGACAAGAGAAAATAAAGGAAAGGCATACACTAAGAAAAATGATTAGAAAAGAAAAATTAGAAGAGCTAAAAAAATATATTGAAGAGTTAAAAACAATTAAAGTAGAATCTAGAATAGTTGATAATTCTAAAAAATGGATACAAAGTGAGCCTGCAAATTATTATCTTAATAATGGATTAGTTATTCCACGAGAAAGACTTGTAAAGGGTAAAAATGATGGTAGTGCAGCAATTATTATGCCAGTACTAAAAAATAATGAAATACTTACCATTATTGAACCAAGAGTATTTACTGATTTGACAGTTGGTATTGGTTTTCCTGCCGGTTATATTGAAAAGGGAGAAGAACCAATTGTAGGTGCTAAAAGAGAACTTATGGAAGAAACAGGATATTATCCAAAAGAAATATTTGAACTTGACTCTTTTTATCAAGATGAAGGATGCAGTAGTGCACTTAATCATCTATTTCTAGCAACTAATTGCCAAAAAGTTGGAGAACAAAAGCTAGATGAAAATGAAATAATTAGATATATGACATTTACTTATGAAGAATTATTAGAACTTGAAAATTTAAATTATATAAAAGGCGTTAATTCTAAAATGGCTTTAGTAAAAGCTAAAAAATATATGAGGTGAGAAAACTATGAAATTTGATGCTAAAAAGGAAACTGAAAAAATAATAGAGTTTATTAGAAATTATTATAAAGAAAATAATCTTAAAGGTGCTATCTTAGGTATTAGTGGTGGTAAAGATTCAGGAGTAGTTGCTGGGTTAATGACTATGGCACTTGGTGCTGAAAATGTTATTGGGGTAACCATGCCATGTCATTCTAAAGCTGACGATAAATGTGATGCTAAATTAATTAGTGATTATTATGGATTTAAACTTATTAATTTTGATTTAACAAATGTCTTTGATGGTTTTAAAAATGAATTAAAAAATATAGGAACATTTGATTTAGATACTTTAAAAAATAGTGATATTAATCTAAAACCAAGACTTAGAATGGCAACCGTATATTATTTAGCAGCTATGTATAGCGCCATTTATGGTGGGACATATTTAGTAGCTGGAACAGGTAATAAATGTGAACTATTTGTTGGTTATTTTACTAAAGGTGGTGATCAAGTTTGTGATATTGCCCCAATAGCTGATTTAACAGTTGAAGAAGTAATTGCTATTGGAGAGTATATAAAAGTACCAGATAAAGTACTTCATAAAGCTCCAAGTGATGGATTATCAGGTATGAGTGATGAAGAAAAGTTAGGTGTAACTTATAAGGATATTGCAAAGTATATGGAAGATGAAAATGGTGTTCCCAAAGAAACAGGAGATAAAATAAAAAAACTACATTTAAATAGTCTTCATAAATTTAATGTTCCAACATATAGAAAGTAGTGTAAGTCATGAAATTAGGTATATTTGGAGGTTCATTTAATCCTCCTCATAAAAAACATGAAAATATTGCACACAGTCTAATAGAAGAAAATTATGTAGATAAAGTAATTTTTGTTCCCGTTGGAGAGTTTTATCCTAAAAAAGATTTGGCTCCCTTTAAAGATAGATTAGCTATGTTAAAACTAATATCTGATAAATCTAAACTTATATGCTCTGATATTGCAAATAATGAAGCTTACAAATATACCTATCAAGTACTTGATTATTTTAAAAATAAATATAATGCTGATATATATTTTATATGTGGAATGGATAACTTAATAGAATTTGATACTTGGAAAAACTATGAATATGTTTTAAAAAATTATAAGTTATTAGTTATAAATAGAAATAATACTAATACATGTGAAATATTAAAAAAGTATCATGACTATTTACAAAATATTATTATTACAAATATTGAAGAGAATAATATATCATCAAGCCTAATTAGAAATAGAATAAATGATGATGAATTTCTAAAAGAAAATCTTAATAGTAAAGTGTATAAATATATAAAAAATAACTTTTCATTATATAGACAATGTGATAGAATATATGATAATTTTGGAGGAATTTATGAAAGAAATAATAAAAAATGAATTAGCAGGTTGGAAAAAGCTAGAAATATTATGGCTTTTCTCAGCTTCAATAATCATTGCCGGATTAAGTATTTATTGGAAAGATAGTATTATGGGTATAATTAGTGCTACAACAGGAGTTGCTTGTGTTGTATTAACAGGTAAAGGAAAACTATCCGCATATTTATTTGGTCTTATAAACTGTGTATTATATGCGATAATATCATATAAGGCTAAATTATATGGTGAAACAATGTTAAATGCCCTTTACTATGTACCAATGCAATTTGTAGGTTTCTATGTATGGAAGAAAAATATGAATAGTGAGACTCATGAAGTTAAAAAGAAACATATGAGTAATAAAGAAAGACTTATTTATTTAATGGTAATGATTATTTTGACAGTTACATATGGTTTAATTTTGAAACAATTAGGCGATGCAATGCCATTTATTGATAGCTTTACAACGGTTACATCAGTAATTGCTATGATTATATCTGTAAAGATGTTTTCTGAACAGTGGTGGTTATGGACTTTTGTAGACATATTTAGTGTATATATGTGGTGGTGTAACTTTAGAGCTGGTAGTGATAATATTGCAACACTTCTAATGTGGGCTGTATATTTAGGTAATGCTATTATCATGTGTATTAAATGGGAAAAAGAAATTAAAAAAAACAAATGAGGAATTTATGAAATATAAAATTGGAATGTATGGTGGATCATTTAATCCACTTCATCTTGGTCATATTAATGACATTATAGTAGCAGCAAATTGTTGTGAAAAGTTATATGTTGTATTAAGTGTTACAAACGATAAAAAAGAAATAGATCATCGAACAAGATTTATGTGGCTTAAAAATATTACTAAAGACATGGAAAATGTTGAGGTTTTTGAAATATTTGATAATAATGTATCGAAAGATACATATGATTGGCAAACTGGAGCTAATGACATAAAAAAATATATTGGTCGAAAAATAGATACAGTTTTTGCTGGTGATGATTATCAAGGAAAACATGTTTGGGAAAAGTTATATCCTGAAAGTGAAATAGTTTATATTCCAAGGTCAGAAGTAAATATTTCTTCAACACAAATTAGAGAGAATCCATATAAATATTTTGATTATCTTCCAGGTATTGTAAAAAAATATTATACAAAGAAGGTTTGTATTATTGGAACTGAAAGTTGTGGTAAAACAACACTTGCTCGAAATTTAGCTTTTTATTATAACACTAGCTATGTTGAGGAAGCAGGAAGATATATTTGCGATGATGCTGGTGGTATTGATAATATGAAACCCGAACACTATTTTGAAATACTTTTTAAACATAAACAATTAGAAAAAGAAGCATTAAATAGTGCAAATAAAGTTTTGATTATTGATACTGATTCATTAATTACTCTCTATTACTATAATTTAGGTTTTGGTAATACTAGTGAAGAAAATACTAATTTTAGTAAAATTGCTCAAAGCATATCAGCACTAAATAATTACGATTTATATTTATTTCTAGAACCAGATGTAGATTGGATTCAAGATGGAACTAGAACATATGGCGATGATAAAGTTAGGTTAGAAAATAATAATAAATTAAAAAAGCTATTTGATGATAATAATATTTCATATATATCTATTAGTGGAAATTATCAGAATAGATATGAACAAGCAAAAAAACATATTAATAAGTTATTTGAGGAGGAAAATTAAATGTTAGATAATAATTATGTTATGAATTTTATACATACAATAATTGAAAATAGTAATGAAAAAAAGTCAATTAAGGTAGCTCTTGCAAGTTTTTATGAATATTTACAAAATACTAATGCAGTTGATAATGATATACTTGGCAGTGTTAAAAAGATAATGGAATGTTTAGATGAAATATTACTTATTAAAGAAAAAACTGGTAAGGTTGTTATTGATACCTTTTTTGAATCACAATCTATAGATAATAGATTAAGTAATAATTTCTATAGAACTTATGAAGAACCTGTTAATCGTCATTATAGTCATTATCATGAAAATCATTCAAGTAGTAGTTGTGGTTGTGGAAATTATTCATATGAAAAATCTAGAGGCGGCTGTTAGTGAAACAAATAGAGTTATTTGGTAAGACTATTGATGCTAGAGATTATCTTTGCTCAAGTAATAAAGATAAAGTGGAAAAAGGCAATGCTAGTCTTAGGTTATATGTTAAAATAACTGATGTTTGTATGGCTAGTTGTAAGTTTTGTGCTAACGAGTGTTCAAAAGACTATGGAAAGATAGATTTCAAAAAATTAGAATATGTTGTAAGATATCTAGATAATAATAAATATTTAAGTGGTATTAGTATTACTGGTGGAGAACCAATGACTAATCCTAATACTTTAAATAGCTTAATAAATCTACTTTTTGAAATTAATCCTAATATGGATATTTGTATTTCAACTAATGGTATGAATATTAGAGAATTTGAACACTTTGATAATATTAATAGAGTAGAAGCTATTCATATATCACGTCATCACTATGATGATGAAAAAAATAATGAAATATTTGGAAGTACCATGGCAAAAGCTAAAGATATCATGTATTTGCAAGATAAATTAGATGATAAAAAAATAATTAATATAAATACTATGATAATGAAAAGTGGTATAAATTGTTTAGAAGAAATTAAGAAAAATTTAGATTTTGTAGGAGAACTTGGGGTATATAAAAATGGTTTTGTATCACTGATGAAAAACAATAATTACTCAAAAGAAAACTTCATTAATTATAATTCAATATTTGATAATTTAGATGAAAATTTTTTTACAGGGAATCATTTTTATAGTGAAAAATACTGTGAATGCATAGATGGAGTTTATCTTACATCAAATCATAAAATAGTTGAGTATTATGCAAGAATGATTAAAGAATGTGATTGTCCATATGTTAGACAATTAGTCTATACATCTAGTAATCATGTAACTTTAGGATTTAATGGGCAAAAGATATATTAATATATAATTTGGAGGAAAAACATGGATGATTTAAAACTAATTGTACTAGATAATATTAAAGAAATTGGTTTAGAAGTTGATGATTATTTAAAAGAGTTAAATAATAGTAATGAATCTTATCTAATGAAATATACAAGAGATAGATTTAATAATGGTGAAGGTAAAGTTCGCATTGATGAAACAATTCGTGATAAAGATGTCTTTATCTTAAGTGATGTGGGTAATTATGGTATTACATATCCTATGCATGGAATGGATATACCTATGAGTCCTGATGAACATTTTCAAGATATAAAAAGATGTATTAGTGCTTTATCAGGATATGCTAGAAGAATAACGGTTATTATGCCTCTTTTATATCAATCAAGACAAGATAAAAGACAAGGTAGAGAGTCTTTAGATTGCGCTCTTGCCCTTCAAGAATTAGAACGTCTTCATATTAATCACATTGTTACTTTTGATTGTCATGATAAAAATGTTGCAAATGCCATACCCAATCTTCCATTTGAAAATTTCTTTCCAAGTAATATTATTTTAGAAGAGTTACTTGCTAAAGAAAGTATTAATAATATTATTGTTATTAGTCCAGATATGGGAGCTATGGGCCGCGCTAGATATTATGCTGATATGTTAAGGTGTGATGCTGGAATGTTTTATAAAAGAAGAGATTTGACTAAACTTGTTAATGGTAAAAATCCTATAGTAGAACATGCCTATATGGGTGCTGATGTTAAAGGAAAAACAGCTATTGTTGTTGATGACATGATTGCATCCGGCTCATCAATTATTGAAGTTGGTGAAAAACTTAAAGAGCGTGGTGCTGATAAGGTGTTTTTTATAACGACATTTTCTTTATTTACGGAAGGATTAGATGTTTTTAAAAAGGCATATGAAAATAAAACCTTTGATAAGTTATATACGACAAATCTAACTTACATACCAAATGAATATAAAGAAAATAAGTGGCTAAATGTTGTAGATTGTTCTAGAAGAATAGCTGAAATAATTGATTATATACATAAGGGTAAATCACTTACAAATATTGTTCATGGTAATAATAAGGTTTTAAAATTATTAAAAGAAAAAGATAGATAGGTGGTAATATGAAAGATGTTGTGGAGACGTTAATAAGACTTGGTAAGACTATAAGTACAATGGAATCATGTACTGGTGGCGCACTTGCAAGTTCTATTACTGATATTGAAGGAGCTAGTGAAGTATTAAAATTTAGTGCTGTAACTTATTCTAATGAATTTAAAATTAAAATGGGTGTAGATGAAAATATTATAAATCAGTATAGTGTTTATAGTATAGAAACAGCAAACCAAATGAGTAAAAATATTTCTTTATTTACTAATTCAGATTATGGAGTTGGTATTACTGGTAAATTAAATAGAATAGATGTTAATAATCTGTTTGGTAATGATAATACGGTATTTATTAGTATCTATGATAAAGAAAATGATAAATATTATGAATATAGTGTTGATGTTTCTAAGGCAACAAGAAGGGAAAATAAAGATCTTGTTATTGACTATATTGAAGGAAAAATATTAGAGGTTTTAAATTATGGAAAAGAATTTATCTATCGAAAGAGTAATAAATAAATATCCTTATTTAAAGACACGAAAAATTGGTTTTCCAGAGGTAGGTAGAAAGAAAAACGGTAAGACTTTTTCAAGGGCTGTTAAAAATATTGCTGATGGGTTTGAATTATATGATAGTCTGATGTCAACTTTAAATAATGATTATAGTAAAGAAATTAATTTGACTAGTGGTAATCCAATGAAATATAGACCATTTAAACCAGCTATTAAAGAAATAAAACAAATTTTATGTGGAACAGAACTTAATAAATATCCTTATTCTGAAGGTGATAATAAAGTAAGGGAAACTCTACTAAAATACATTGAAAATGAAGGATTTATAAACAATAGTCCATATGATTATGACGATATTGATGATAAAGGATTATCAATTAACAACTTAACATTTACGGTATCTACATCACATGCTTTTGAACTTGTTCTTGATGTTATTGTAAATGATGATGATGTTATATTAATGACGGGTCCTAATTATGGTTTATTTAGTTTTAAACCCGAAAGATTAAATGCTAGAGTTGAGATAATAGATTTAGATGAAGAAGATAATTATCTTGTTAATCCTCATAAACTAAGAAATAAAATAATTGATATTAATAAAGAGTTAAAAGAAGAATATGGTAATCGAGAAGTTGTACCAAAAGTTGTAGCTTTTGTAAATAGTAATCCATGTAATCCTACAGGAAAAGTAATGGGACAAAACGAATATGAATTATTAAGAAGTATTGGTGAAATTTGTAAGGATTTAGGTGTATTTGTCATTGATGATTTAGTATATCGGGATTTAACTTATGATAGAAATAATATGGCAAAGCCTATGGCGACTATACCTGGGATGTTTCGTAATACTATATCTTTATTTGGTCTTTCAAAGGCTTATGGTTTGGCTGGCTTAAGAGCCGGATTTGTGGTAGCCGATGAAGTTATAATTAGAGAAGTAATTAACAAAATTTTTCAAAAATTAGATGCGGTTCCATCCGTAAATGGTGTTGCTTTAAGAGGAGCTTATAATGTATCAAAAAAAAGAAATAGGGAATACAAGAAATATTTTGATAAACTAATTGGAGAATATAAATTTCGTTTTAATTTAGTAAATGCTTTGATAAATGGAATAGACCATATTGAAGATAATAAGGAAAGAAAGAAAATATGTAAATATATTAAAAAAGATAAGAAAGCTTTAGCTCTTTCTAAAACTGGAGTAAGAGGAATTAAAATACCTAAAAAACTATATCCCGAATCAGGCTTCTTTGTTATTATTGATTTTACAGAATTAAAGGGTATGAAGTATAATGGTAAACCTATTATGACAGAGGAAGAATTATTAAGATTTTTTTATAATGAAATAAAGATGCGCTTCTTAATTGGAAAATCATTATTATGGCCAGAAGATGGTAAATTAATTGGACGTATAACTTTTGCTAAAGAAAGAAAAGATATTATCCATTTTTGTCTTAAAATAAAAGAAGCTGTGGATGTGTTAGAAAAATGAGAATAGGTATTGATATAGATGATACAATGGGTAATTTTTCAGAAACTTTATTTAATTATGCCTTAGAATATGATAAATCATTAAGAAATAAAGGAATTATTTATGAAAATACTAATTTAATTGATAGCAAGTTTGATTGGACGGAAGAAGAGTATAGTTACTTTTATAAAAAGTATATAGAACTTACTGGTCATAATTTAAAACCTTTTAAAGATGTAAAAAATGTTATGGACGAGTTAAGAAAAATGGGTCATGAAATTATTATAATTTGCTTCAGGGGTGAGGGTTGTATCGATGATTCTTTATTGACTAAAACATGGCTTGAAAAAAATAATATAGTAGTTGATAAGATAATTTTGGATGTTAAAGATAAGAGTGAAGTAGCCTTTAAAGAAAATTTAGACTATTTCATTGATGATTTACCTTATAATTGTGAGATAGTTTCAAAAATGGGGATTAAAACATTTCTTTATACTAGTTATCGAAATAAAAATTATAATAATAAGGATGTTGAAAGAATTAATAATTGGGAAGAATTTTATGACAGAATTTTAGAGTATAGTAAGTGTGGTGATCAATATGATAAAGAATATAAAAATATTTGCAAACGATAATGCTGAATCATTTATGGCAGGTAAATTAGTTAAAGAAAAATTAGAAAGAGCTGGATTTTGCATCAATAATGAAAATTATGAACTTGCAGTTGCAATTGGTGGCGATGGATCATTCCTTCGAATGATTAAAAAGAATAATTTTAATAGTGATATTTATTATGTTGGTGTAAATACTGGAACACTTGGATTTATGCAAGAAATAAAGATGAGTGAAATAGATAAATTTATAGAAGAAATATTAGAAGAAAAATATAAAGTAGAAAATATTGGCATTCAAGAAATAATTATTAACAATAAAGAAGGTATGCAAAAATATTATTCTTTAAATGAAATATTAATTAGAGATATAGAATTAAAACTTACAAAACTAAATATATATATTGATGATTTTATCTTAGAAAAACTAATTAGTGATGGAGTTTTAATAGCTAGCTCTATGGGCTCAACCGCACATAATTTAAGTTATGGCGGAAGTATTGTTTTTCCTGAATTTAGTACTCTTCAAATTACACCACTTGGTGTTGTAAATTCTAAAGTATATCGTTCAATTAACAATTCAATAATTGTTCCTGATAAAAAAATAATAAATGTTATACCAGATAATAAGGATTTACTTGTTACTATTGATGGTGAAAATATTGAAGTAGAAAATGCTAAAAATATTGAAACTAAAATAGATGATAAATATATTAAAGTATTAAGATTACAAAAATATAATTTTACACAAAAAATGAATGAAAAATTGCTCTAATAAATTTTTTGTTATATAATAAATATGGTAGGTGTAATATGGAAAAAGTGTATAAATCAGAAGAAGAATTTTTAAAAGATTATGATTCTAGTATGTATGAAAAATTATCAATGACTGTTGATATTTTAATATTTAGTATATCTAGTGAAGAAGAAAGTAATTATCGTAAAACAGATAAGAAGAAAATGAGTATACTTATGTGCAAAAGAGATAATTATCCATTTAAAGATAAATGGTGCCTTCCTGGAGGATTTGTCGATATAAAAGAAAATTTAGATGATGCACCTATTAGAATTTTAAAAAATGAAACTAATATTGATAATATATATCTAGAACAATTATATACTTTTGGAAGTGTTGATAGAGATCCTAGAATGCGTGTTATTTCTACATCATATATGGCTTTAATTGATAAAAATAGATTAAATAATAATCTTAGTAAAAATGCTGCATGGTTTGATATAACTTTCTACGAAGATAAAAACAATATCATAGATATTGTACTCGATAATGGTAATGAAAAAATTAAGTTTAAAATAGAAAAAATACTAAGGGAAAAAACTACGGATAGGTATTCATTTAAAATATTAGAAAATAAAGATATTGCTTTTGACCATCCAAGTGTTATATTATCTGGGATGGAAAGATTAAAAAATAAATTAGAATATACAGATATTGTTTTTAATATGATGCCAGAATTATTTACTTTAGGAGAGTTACAGCAAGTATATGAAGTAATACTTGGTAAAAAATTACTTGATCCGGCTTTTAGAAGAATCATTGCTAATAAAGTAGAAAAAACAAAATTTATGAAAACTGGTGGAGGACATAGACCTAGTTATTTATTTAAATATAAGAAATGAATTTAGAATTAAGATTATTAGAAATAGATAAATATAAATAAGAGTAATTAATAATTGAATTAATTACTTTTTATTTGATTATTAGTGATGTTATATATATTTTTATGAATAATTGTTAATAGTTGTACTATTTTTAATATTAGTTATGTCAAAATTAAACAAATGTCATAAATTATATTAGAGGTGATAATATTATGGCATTAAAAGGTGTTGTAATTGATGCTGGACATGGTGGTGCTGATCCAGGGGCTATTGGTAATGGTTACCAAGAAAAAAATATTAATTCTATGATGGCAGATTATATGTTTAATAGATTTAATGAACTTGGTATTCCAGTTAAATATGTTAGAAGTACTGATGAAACATTATCTCCTAAAGATAGAACTAGAGAGATACTTGAAGCATATGGTAATGACCCAGATGTACTAGTTATATCTAATCATATAAATGCGGGAGGTGCTGAAGGAGCTGAAGTAATATATGCACTTAGAAATGATGGTCAGTTTGCCAGTTTAATACTAGAAGGATTAGAGGAAGCTGGTCAAAAAACTAGAAAAGTATATCAAAGGAGACTACCTAGTAATCCATCAAAAGATTATAATTTTTTATTTCGTGATACAGGTGTTACAGAACCAGTAATAGTTGAATATGGTTTTATAGATAATGCTAAAGATATAAATAGGGTAGTTGATAATGCTGAAAAATATGCTGAAGTAGTTGTTAAGGCAGTTACAGATTATAAAAATTTACCATATACTGCTCCCGGTGAAAAAAATAATACAGCATTTACTTATAACGTTCAAAATGGTGATACTTTATGGAGTATATCTAAAAAATATAACTTAAAAGTAGATGATATAAAGCGTGCTAATAATCTTATAAATGATACTTTAAAAATAGGGCAAAAACTCTTGATTCCTATTACAAATGATGAAAGTAATGTTTATATTGTTCAAAGTGGAGATACATTATATGCGATTGCAATTAAAAATAATATAAGTGTTGATGAATTAAAAAAAGCTAATAATTTAAAAAGTAATTTACTTAGTATTGGTCAAAAGTTAATTATTCCAAATAATAGTAAAGAAGTAGAATATGTTGTTAAAGCAGGAGATAGTTTATGGAAAATAGCTAGACTATATAATACAACTGTAAATGATATAAAAAAATTTAATAGTTTAACAAGTGATTTGTTAAAAATAGGACAAGTTCTTAAATTAGTAATTTAAGAGCTTTATTTATTTGACATAATAAATAAAAAATAATACAATAGATGTAGTATTTGAGGTGCTATATGAAGAAAAAAATTGCGGTTTTAATACCATGTTATAATGAATCAAAAACAATTGAGAAAGTAGTTAAAGATTATCACAAGGTTTTACCTGATGCTGATATTTATGTTTATGATAATAATTCTAGTGATGGTACAGATAAAATTGCTGAAAAAGCAGGTGCTATTATTAGATACGAATATAAACAAGGAAAAGGAAATGTTATTAGATCAATGTTTAAAGATATTGATGCTGATTGCTATTTAATGATTGATGGTGATGATACATATCCTAAAGAAAATGCTGTAGAAATGTGTAATCTTATATTAGAAAGAAAAGCTGATATGGTTATTGGTGATCGTTTATCAAGTACATATTTTACAGAAAATAAAAGACCATTTCATAATTTTGGTAATGTTTTAGTAAGAGGATTAATTAACTTTTTATTTAAGAGTAATGTTCGTGATATTATGACTGGATATCGTGCTTTTAGTTATGATTTTGTTAAAACATTCCCTGTTCTATCTAAAGGTTTTGAAATAGAAACAGAAATGACTATACATGCACTAGATAAAAATTTCTTATTAAAAGAAATTCCTGTTGAATATCGTGATAGACCAGCAGGTAGTGTATCTAAACTTCATACATTTAGAGATGGAGCTAAAGTTTTAAAAACTATTACAAGATTATTTAAAGAATACAAACCAAGACTTTTCTTTGGATTACTTAGTTTATTATTCTTTATTATTTCTATGATTATTGGTATTCCAGTATTTAAAGAATATTTTGATACAGGATTAGTACCACGTTTTCCAAGTTTAATATTTGCTGGTTTTATGCTTGTAATTTCAATGTTATTCTTTACATGTGGAATTATTCTAGAAGTTGTTGTAAAA
This sequence comes from Bacilli bacterium, assembly GCA_016290195.1. Classification (GTDB taxonomy): domain Bacteria; phylum Bacillota_I; class Bacilli_A; order RF39; family UBA660; genus UMGS1045. Next base: position 15,351 of record JAEETF010000016.1, read on the forward strand.
AAACATAGACAATTATTTGAATTAGAACTCATAAGGACAAAGAAAAATGATTAAAAATTTTTTACAAAGTAAACTATTTAAACAATTATTTAGATTTGGTATAGTTGGTGGAATAGCTTTTGTTATTGACTATAGTATTATGGTTTTATGCAAAGAAGTATTTCATTTATCAACACTTTTATCTGCAGGACTTGGTTTTACTATATCAGTTATATTTAATTATATTGCTAGTGTTAAATGGGTTTTTGATGTTAATAAAAAGAATAGTTCAACTAAACAATTTATTTTATTTATAATTTTTAGTGTTATGGGGCTTGGAATTACAGAATTAATAATGTGGTTTGGTGAAGATATTTTATTAATTAGTTATTTAATTGTTAAAATATTCGCAACTGCTGTAGTAATGGTATTTAATTTTATTACTAGAAAAATGTTTTTAGAATAGATTAATAAAGGACATAATTAGTCCTTTTTTTCATATATTTTTATAGGTGAAAATATGAAGAAAATAATTATAATTTTATTTTTAGTATTGTTTCCTATAAAAGTATTTGCTCTTGAAACAAGTGCCACAAGTTCTATTTTAATGGATCAAGATTCACATAGAATTTTATATGCTGATAATATTCATAAAGTTCGTGGAGTAGCTTCCATTTCTAAAATAATGACAGCAATATTAGCTTGTGAAAGTGGTAAACTTGATGATGTTATAACTATTAATGAAAGTATAAATAGTGCATATGGATCAGGTATTTATATTAAAGTAGGAGAAGAATTAACATTACGTGATTTAGTATATGGACTTATGCTTAGAAGTGGTAATGATGCAGCAAGTGCTATAGCTGATTATGTTGGTGGAGATATAGATAAGTTTGTTGAAATGATGAATAACAAAGCTAAAGAAATTGGAATGAAAAACTCTAAATTTAATAATCCTAGTGGTCTTGATGATAATGGTGGTAATCTTTCAACTGCATATGATATGGCTCTTCTTATGAGTTATGCAATGAAAAATAAAGAATTTAAAACAATAACAGGTACAAAAGTTTATAAATTAAAAACAAATATGAATTATTATTCTTGGATAAATAAAAATAAATTACTAAATAGTTATAAATATACAACTGGTGGTAAAACAGGATTTACTGATGTAGCTAAAAGAACATTAGTTACAACAGCTACAAAAGATAATTTAAATTTAGTAGCAGTTACTTTAAATGATGGTAATGATTTTATAGATCATAAAAATTTATTTGAATATGGATTTAGTAAATATAAAAATTATTCTATTTTAGAATCAGGAATAATAAATATATATGATGAAAATTATTATGGTAAAAGTGAATTTTATATTAATAATTCATTTTCATATCCATTACTTGAAACAGAGCAAAGTAGTATTAAATTAAAATTTTTAATAGAGAAAAAAGAAGATATTAAGAGTAATGAAGAAATAGGTAATGTAGAAGTATTTATTGGTGATAAAAAAATATATGAAGATATTTTGTTTATAAGAGAAAAAGAAAATGACAAAGCTGGCTTTTTTACTAAATTAAGGAGCTTATTTAAATGATAAATAAATTATGGGCATTATTTATTATAATTGGAATTATTACATTTATTATAACTGGTGATTATGAAGGCTTAAATGCAACTATTTTAAATAGTGGTCAAAAAACATTTGATATGGTTATTAAAATATTTCCAGTAATAGCTTTATGGCTTGGTATTATGGAAATCGCAACTGCCTCAGGGTTGCTTAAAAAACTATCAAATTTATTTTATCCTATTTTAAAACACCTTTTTCCAGAAATACCTAAAGATAATAAAGCACTTGGATATATATCAAGCAATATCATAACTAATATGTTTGGTCTTGGAAATGCAGCTACACCATTTGGTTTAAAAGCAATGAAAGAACTTCAAAAACTTAATAAGAAAAGAAACGAAGCAACAAGAAGCATGATTACTTTTTTAGTAATTAATACTAGTGGAGTCACTATTTTTCCAACAACAGTTATATCACTTCGTATGATGTATGAAAGTAAAAATCCATCAGAAATAATACCAATATGTATTTTAACAACATTTATTTCATTAATGATTGCTATTATGATTGATAAAATATTTGCTAGAAGGTATCAACATGAGTAATCTAATATTACCAGGTATTGTTATTATTGTTATTATTTATGGATTATATAAAAAAAGAGATATTTATAATGATTTTACTAATGGTGCAAAGCAAAGTTTTAATATGATTTTTGAAATGTTTCCATCAATGCTAGCTATGATTTTAGGTATTAATTTGTTACTTGACAGTGGTTTTATTACTAAAATATTTAGTATTTTTTCATTTAAGTTTTTACCAGTAGATATTTTTCCTATGGCCATATTAAGACCAATATCTGGAAGTTCTACATTAGCAGTTTTAACAAATATTTTTAAAGTTTCAGGACCAGATAGTTTAGCAGGTAGAATAGCTTCTATAATACAAGGATCTACTGATACAACTATTTACGTTTTAACATTATATTTTGGAACTATTGGTATAAAAAAAATAAAATATGCTTTAACTGTAGGACTTATTTCAGATTTAATTAGTATTGTAACAGCTATTATTTTAGTAAATATATTTTTTCATTGAAAAAGTGTTTAATTTAATGTATAATTCATTAAAGGTGATGGACATGGAAAGAATCCAAAAAATAATAGCTAATCGTGGCTATTGTTCTAGAAGAAAAGCTGAAGAATATATTTTAGCTGGTAAAGTAAGATTAAATGGTGAAATAGTAAAAGAACTTGGTACTCTTGCACAACCAAGTGATATTATTGAAGTTAATGGCGATATTATTAAACAAGAAGATAAAGAGTATATATTACTTTATAAACCACGTGGTGTAATTACTTCAACAAATGATGATAAAAAAAGAAAAACAGTTATTGATATAGTTAAAAGCAAAAAAAGAATTTATCCTGTAGGACGACTTGATTATGATACTAGTGGTATACTTTTACTTACTAATGATGGTGAATTAACTAATAGCTTGATTCATCCTAAAAATGAAATAGAAAAAATGTATATTGCAAAAGTAAAAGGATTTGTAAATAAGGATGATATTAAATCACTATGTAGGGGTGTAGTAATTGATGGATATAAAACTGCACCTGCTAAAGCAAAATTAAAAAAATATGATCGTTCAACTAATACTTCAATTGTAGAATTAATAATTCATGAAGGAAAAAATCATCAAGTTAAAAAGATGTTTAGTACTTTAGGTTATGAGGTTTTAAAACTAAAAAGAGAAACTTTTGCCTTTTTAAATCTTAATGGATTAAAATCTGGTGAATATCGTAATTTAACTCCAAAGGAAGTAAAAATTTTATATAGTTTAGTACAAAAAAAGTAAAGCCATGCTTTACTTTTATTTTTCTTCTACTGAAATAGCACTTGTAGGGCAACCGCTTTCAGCACCCTCTACATTGTCTTTTTCATCATCTGTAAGACTATCAAAGTCTTCTTTTTTTACAGTTGCAAATCCTTCATCACTAAGTTCAAATACATTTGGTTCAAATCCTTCGCAAGCTCCACAACCAATACATTTATCTTTATCAATACATATTTTTTTCATAATATTCCTCCTTGTTTAATTATAAAAAAAACTTATCTATTTTGCAAGTAAATAGTTTTAAAATGACAAAATTTATGTTATCATTATAATAATCGGGGTGATAGATATGCCAAGTAGAATGGAACGCTATTATGAACCACGTGAAGGTGGACCAAGTAGAGCTAAGAAAAATCAAGAATTATATGAGCAAATAAATGGTCAAGAAGAATTTGAAAATAAAGAATATATGGCAAAAGAGTATACAAATGTAGAAGGATTTGCTAAAACACCAGAAAAAGGTAGTGTAGATATTCGTAAAATTCGAGAAATGCTAAATACACGTGAAGAAAAGAATAAACCTAATATTCAAGAATTATATAAACAAATAGAACAAAAAGAGGAAACTGAACCTATTGTTGAAGAAAATAAGAATTATGATATAAATGATGTTTTAAATAAAGCAAAAGATGAAAGACCGGTAAATGAAGTAGAAAACAATTTTCATAGTTTAAAAAATGTAGAACTTGATATACTTAAAAATTTAGAAATAAACAAAGTTCCAGAAGAAGAACCTAATGAAGAAGAAAAACAAGATATATCACAATTGTTTAATACAATTACTAATACTAGCTTATTAGATAAAATGGGTGATGATGAGTTATCACTTGATTTACTTGGAGATTTGAAATCTAATGGAACAACTATGATAAGTGATGCTGCTGAAATGAAAGAAGCCCTTGAAGAAGCTAAAAATAAGCCGCAAGAAGATAATCAAATGGATAAATCATTTTATACATCAACTTTCAAATTTGGTAAATTAAAAAAATTATATGCTGAAAATGATGAAGATGAAGAAAATGAAAACAAAAGTGTAGCATTTAAAATAATTATTGCTGTTTTAAGCCTTTTCGCTTTAGCAATTTTAGTATTTATTATTTGGAAAATACTTCATTAAGAAAGATTAAATTCTTTCTTTTTTTATGTTATAATTTTTTTGGTGATATATGTGCAAACTATTGAAATAAATAAATTAGATCATCAAGGTAGAGGTATTGGAAAAATAGATAATAAAGTAATATTTGTTCCATATACACTTCCTGGTGATCTTGTAGAAGTAGAAATAACAAAAGAAAAAAAGAATTTTTTAGAAGGAAAAGTAAATAAATTTATAAATAAAAGTGATGAACATATTGAAAATAAATGTTTATATTATGGTATATGTGGTGGTTGTCAATTAAGACATATGTCATATCAAAAACAATTAGAATTTAAACAAAATAAGATAGAAGAAATAATTAATAAATTTGTTAAAGAAAAAATAAAAATTAATAATATTATACCTTGTGATAATATTGATTATTATCGAAATAAAATATCTTTAAAAGTAGTAGATAATAAATTAGGTTTTAATATACTGGGAACACATAATATTATACCTATTAATGAATGTTTGATTGCTGATAAAAAAATAAATAATATTATTAAAGTGCTAAATAAACAAAATTTATCAGGAATAGATAATATTATGATTAGAAGTAGTTTTGTAAATGATGATATTATGGTTTATTTAGAAGGAAAAAAGTGTCAAATTGATATAAATGAACTAAAAAAATATGTAACGAGTATTGCTTTACATATCAACGAAAATAGCAAAAAAGTAATCAACAAAGGTAATATAATTGAAAAATTAAATAATATTAAATATAAAATATCAAATTTGTCATTTTTTCAAGTAAATACAGCTCAAACTATAAAATTATATGATTTAATTTTAGATAAAAGTAAGCTAAATGGTAAAGAAGTTGTATATGATTTATACTGTGGAACAGGAACAATAGGATTATATTTAAGTCATAAATGTAAGAAAGTAATTGGAATTGAGCTAATTGAAGATGCAGTTATAGATGCTAGAGAAAATGCTAAAATAAATAATATTCAAAATTGTGAATTTTATGCTGGAGATGTTTCTAAAATAATTGAAAAAATGAATGAAAAAGCAGATGTAATAATTGTAGATCCTCCACGAAATGGTCTTGATAATAAAACAATACAAAATATATTTCGCCTTAATCCTTTAAGAGTAGTTTATACATCTTGTGATCCAATAACACTTGCTAGAGATTTAAATATATTAAAAGAAAAATACAATATTATAGATATTACACCAGTTGATATGTTTCCAAATACATATCATGTGGAAACGGTCATGGTTTTAGAAAGGAAAAATTAAAATGACAAAAGAATATTTTGATTTATTAAATGAAAATGGTGAAAGAATAGGGAAAACAAAATTAAGAAGTGAAGTACATCGTGATGGGGATTGGCACAAGGCAGTTCATATTTGGATTATAAATAATAAGGGGGATATTCTTCTTCAAAGAAGGTGCGCAACAAAAGATAGTAACCCTAATATGTTAGATATTTCAAGTGCTGGTCATTTATCTGCAGGTGATGATTCATTAACAGGAGCTATTAGAGAATTAAAAGAAGAATTAAACCTTGATGTTAATAAAGAAGATTTAGAATATATAAAAACATTAAAGAGAAGTTCTAAATATACAGAAACTTTTATTAATAATGAATTTGACGATTTATATATTTTAAGAACTGATAAAAAACTAGAAGATATGGAGTATCAAAAAGAGGAAATATCTGAAATAATGTATGTACCATACAAAGAGTTTAAAAAAATGGTACAAAATAAACAACCAGATTTATTAGGACATGATGAAGAATTTGAAATATTATTTAATTTATTTGATAACGAATATGACAAGTAATAAATAACATGTTCTTTATCCGCATACATATAGGTAACAGTGGGTATGAAATATGTTCGTTGACCAAATACATGGTTAAACGATATGTTCGTTAACCGCATACTAGGCACGTTGAAATAGTTTGTAAAATGAAATTAAGAGATACCAAATAGGTATCTTTTTTGTGGTATAATGTTTTTAGGTGATAATATGAATTTTGGTTTTTCTTATGTAGGATTAATATATTTATTAATGTTATTTATACCAAATATTATTTGGAGTAAAAATTTACCTAAAAATTATGATAAGTATGTAAAAAATGAAAATAAAGCATTAGTAATATTAGAAAGAATAGGAGAAGTATTACTAACAGTACTACCATTAATTTTTAAAGATTTTAATATTAATAAAATATCTAATTGGTCTATTATATTATTAATATCTTTTTTATTAATGATACTTTATGAAATAAGCTGGATAAGATATTTTAAGAGTAATAAAACTATGGAAGATATGTATAAATCTATCATAGGTATTCCAGTACCAATAGCTTCTCTACCTGTATTTGCATTTCTTTTATTAGGAGTATATGGTAAAAATATATTCATAATTATATCAATTATTATTATGGGTATAGGACATATAGGAATACATTTAAATCACAGAAAAGAAATAAAATGATATGTTTCCAAATACATACCACATCGAAAGCCTAATGGTTTTAGAAAGGAAGAATTAATATGAAAATAGCAGTATTTAGTGATATTCATGGTAATTATCAAGCTACAAAAGCAATAATAGATGATATTAATAAAAATAATTTTGATGAAGTAATTTGTTTAGGTGATATAATTGGAATTGGACCTAAACCTAAAGAATGTTTAGAACTACTACTTAATAGTGAAATTACAATTGTAGCTGGTAATCATGATTTATATTATACGAAGGGTTTAGAAATTGATGATGAAATAACATCAGAAAATGAGATAAAACATCATCATTGGATTCATGAGTGTATAAAAGATATTCCTAAAGAAAAAATGAACTGGCCATTATCAAAAGAAATAAATGTTAATGGTAAAAAAATAGTTTTTCAGCATTATATGTTATCTAAAGATACAAGTGTTGACCCATATCCATTTGAAACTATATCAATAAGAAATATAAAAGATATTGAAGAATATTGTAAAAATATGGATTCGGATTATTTATTTATAGGACATGAACATCGAGCATTTGAAGTTCATGAAAATAATAAAAATATAATATGTGTTGGTAGTAGTGGTTGTGTAAAAACAAATAAAACGTTTTATACAATAATTGATATTAATGATGATATAAATATTACAAAAAAAGAAATTGAATATGATAGAGATGGGTTTATAAATGATATAAAATCATATAAGTATCCTGATCAAGAGTTTATTGCTAAAGTATTACTAGGAATAGATAATTTGTAAAAAAATATAGTATAAAAAATATTACGTTTAACGTAATATTTTATTTTTCAATTAAAAACGGAAGAATTTGTTCAACAGGTGTATCATGATAAATAATATCAAATATTAAATTAATAATAGGCATCTTAATATTTTTGCTTGTAATTAATTTATGAATAGAATCTAAAGTATATAATCCTTCTATTGTGGTATTTTTGATATAATTTTCAATTTCTTTTTTATCTTTTTTTAATCCAAGCATTTTTCCAAAAGTAAAATTTCTACTTTTAGGACTTGTACAAGTAAGAAGAATATCACCAAAGCCGGCAAAAGAAGTAATTGTTTTAGAATCACCACCAAGTTTTTCAATTAGATGTTTAATATCATTGGTAGCTTCAGTTATGAACATTGCTTGAGTAGAAATAGGTAGTCCTAAACCATCTAAAATTCCAGCAATTATGGCCATTACATTTTTAATACTTCCACATAGTTCAACACCGATAATATCTTTTGTTTCTCTTAATTTTACATGTTTATTTGCTAGAACATTTTTTGTAATATTAATTGTTTCAGTATTTTCACTAGCGATTGACAAACCAATAGGTACTTTATTTGCAACATCAATAGCAAATGTAGGACCAGAAATAACACATAATTTATTAGTATTAATTATTTCTTTAATAACTTTAGAAATAAATAAACAAGTATCTTGTTCTATACCTTTAGAAGCTATACAAATATGTTTATCTTTTATGTATTCCTTATATTCAGTTATAACATTTCTAATAGTGCTAGCTGGAATAGCAATTATAACTAATTCAGAATTTATAATAGCTTTTTCAAAATCAGTAGTAATATTTATATTTTTATCAATATCAATATTTGGAAGAACAGGACTTTTTCTATTATTAATAATATATTCTTTTTCTTCTTCAAATTTAGTCCATATTGTTACATTATGCTTATTTTCATTTGCAATAATACCTAAACATAAACCAAATGCACCAGCTCCAAGTATACAAATATTCATTACATCACATCCTTATTATTATTGTATCATAAAAGTTATTTATATTTGACTTTTTTAAAATTTAGAATACAATATTTATATCTAATTTATATCTAGGGAGGTTATATGAGAAACAAATTTGAATTACTGCAGTTGCTTAAATGTTATGATCAATATCTAGATATGGAAGGTAAAAAATATTTAAATGAATTAATTAATTTAGATATATCTTTTTTTCAAAAAAATTTATTATCTAAATACAATACTATTTATTTAAGAGGATTATCTATATATAAAGAAGCAGCATTACATAATATTATCGGAAAACTACAAATAAAATTTAATGATGAAAATTTTATACTGGAAAATAAATATGAAGAATTTATATTAAAAAAAGATATAGATAATATCCTTATAAGTATTTTAGAATTAATATATAATACTGATAAGAATGAAGATTATTTTGGATTAATTATACTTTATAATTATGAATTATATAAAACTTCAGATTTAAAAGAATTAAAAGATAAAATAAGAATATTAAAGAATCGCAGTTTGAATTATAAAGCAACTGCGTATGAAAAAATAACTTATACTAATGAACTAAATATTTTATTAAAAAAAGAAGAGGAAATGACATTAATTAAAAATGATTCTACTAAAATAGAAAAAATTAAATTATTAAATAATATAAATGAAAAAATAAAATCATATTTTGAAGAAAATAATTATGAAAATAGTGGTATAAAAATTAAAAATATGATTAAGAAAATTTAAAAATTTGATATAATACTAATGGTGATATATATGAGTAAAAAAATCATGATAGTAATTAGTATTTTTTCTTTATTTATTTGTGGTTGTGATAGTGATAAAAAAGAAGTAAAAACGTATGATACAGAAGTAGTTGAAAATAAAAGTGAAGTATCAGAACTTGATAAAATACTTTCTAAAAATAATTATATTATAGTTGATGTTAGAACTAAAGAATAATATGAAACAGGACATGTAAAAGGTGCTATTAATATACCTTATGATACTATTGATGATAAAACTAATTTAGATAAAAATAAAACTATTTTAGTATATTGTAAAAGTGGTGCAAGAAGTGCAAAAGCATATCAAACTTTAAAAGATTTAAAATACGATGTATATGATTTAGGAGCATATTCTAAAATTCAACTTGATAAGGAATAGATGATTTGACTTTTTAAACTGTATATGTTATAGTAACCCCCGTGGAATTAAATGGGGGATTTTTTTATGAACATAAAACCTAGTTATTTAGTAAGAAATGAAATAAAAATTGATAAGAGTAGTATGAAACTTCATTCACTATCGGATGCAATATTAGGTGAAAAAATAGATTCAAATATTCCTAATTTAGATAAATATGTTAATTTATATCAAAAAAATAGAAAAAAATTAGAAGATTCATTTGAACATTCATTAACTCTTACGATTGAAGAATTAAGATATTTAAGTAATTTGTATCCCAAAAAATTAAAGAAATTTAAAATATGGCTTTATATTCAAAAACCAGGAGAAATTGGATATGAAGAATTAAAAAAATTTAAAAATAACTTTAATATGTATGCAGTTGTTGTAAATAATTTAATGACAAAGCATGGGAAATTTAAACCACATATGATTAATTATAATTTATATCTTGAATACTCTAAAAAATTATGGGATATTGTAAGTAATATTGATTATGAAGAATGCTATAATTCTAATAATCCGCAAATAAATGTTTTTTGTAAGCTTTTAAAAGAAATAGTTAATAATGTTCAAAGAGGAGATGCAGACGAAAGTTATACTGAAAAACTTAGTAAAAATTTACAAAAATTTGAAAGAATTCCAGATGAAATAATTGGCTTAGTAAGTGGCGAATGTGTATGTCGTGGGATGAGTGGAATTATTAGAGATGCTTGTGCATTAATAGGTATTAAAACAAAAGTTATTAAGGGTGAAAGAGATATAGATGGTCATGCATGGAATCAAGTAAAATTAAATGGTAATTGGTATAATGTTGATTTAACATGGGATCATGCAAATATTAAGAAAAATATGGCACCATATTTTATTTTGAAAAGTAATAAAGAATTTAATAGAACACGTGTAATGGATGAATCTAATAATATATGTTGTCATGGCGATTATATTTATAAAAGAACACTAGAACATGAATGTAATGTTTCTATTCCAAATGAAATGGTAGAGTATTATTTATATAATTCGAAAGCAAAAGATGTTAAAAATGAAGGAAGAATTAAAAAAATGTTATTACATTATTAGTTCTTCTTTTTTCTTTTATAAAATTAGAGTATAATAAAATTAGGAAGAGATATTATGACAAAGTATTATGATTTTAGAAAAGAAATTAATATTAAAGATTTAGATGAAATAATAAAAAATTTTAATGATAATGGAGTAGTTATTTTTCCTACTGAAACGGTATTTGGAATTGGTGGTAATGCTTTTTCAAATGAAGTTATAAATAGAATCTATGATATAAAACAAAGACCTATATCAAAGAATGTTAATATTATGGTTGGAAATAAAAAACAAATAGAAGAGTATGCATATGTAAATGAAAAAGAGAAAAAAATAATAGAAAAATATATGCCTGGTGAAATTACAATAATATTAAAAAAGAAGAAAGAACTTAATAGTTATGCTTTTGATAATGATACTATAGGTATTCGCATTCCAAATAATAATATAATGCTTAAAATACTTTCTAAATTAGAATTTCCAATTGTTGCAACAAGTGCCAATATAAGTGGCGATGGTAATTATAATTATGAAGATATTAAAAAACATTTTGATGGTAAAGTAGATGCGATTATTAATGGAGTAGTAGGTTCTAATACCCCTTCTACTATAGTTAAAGTAGTAAATAATAATATTGAGGTATTAAGACAAGGAAAGATAGTAATAGATAGTGAGTTGATAAAATGATAGAATTTCATGCTGATGATTATGGTATGACTATAAAACAAAGTAAGAGAATTATTGAATGTATTGATAATGGAGTTTTAAATGGAATTAGTTTGATGCCTAATAGTCCTAATTTAGATGAATGTATGAATTTACTTCAAAATCGTGATGTAAAAATAGCTATTCATTTTAATTTTTGCGAAGGTAAATGTTTATCAGAAGAAAGAATAATTGCTAAAAGTGGCAATTTTGAACCTAATTTTATTAAATTACTTTTAGTTTCTTATATACCTTTTGAAAGAAAAAAATATAAAAATGCTTTTAAAAAAGAAATTGAAAAACAAATAGAGGCAGTATCAAAGTATTATACTAATAAACCATATCGTATTGATTCTCATTGTCATTATCATATGCTTCCAGTAATATTTGATGCTTTAATGGAAGTAATAGAAGAGAAAAAAATGGATGTTGAATATATACGTATTCCTATTGAAAAAAAATTAAAGATTAAACCTAAAAATGTACCTTTTGTTAATAGAATTAAAAATTTAATATTAAAAATATTATATAAACGTGATAAATTTAAAAATAAAAAACTAATTAAATATGGTAATAAAGAATTTTTAGGCATATTATTTTCAGGACATATGTTTTATGAAAGCGTTAGTGTAATGTTACAAAATAAATTAGATAATATTGAAATACTATTTCATCCAGGCGCAATTTATGAGAAGGAAGATATGGATATTATTACTAATAAATTTGATCTAGAATTTTTAACTAGTCCAAATCGTCAAAAAGAGGGCGAAGCTACTATTAAAATAAAAAATGATTTAGAGAAAATGTGACATTTTTGCTTTACAAAATATAGAAAAATACAAATTTGTGAAATTTTACTTAAAATTATAAATATTACTTTTTAAATTATAAAAGTAATAAAATTGCAAGATAATGTTATTTTTCGACAAAATTACTATTAATGTATATAAATGTAAATGAAAGGATTAAAAATGAAAAAATATATGAAAGATTATATTAATAAAATAGATGAATTATTAAATAAAAATGAAAAGATTAATAATGAAATTATATCAGAGCATTTAATTAAAATTAGTTTTTTTCAGCATGAAAGATTAATACATTTATTAGTAACACTTTTTTATGCATTATTTGTCTTTATATTTTTAGCTTTTTCTATATGGATAACATATCAATTTTTAATAGTTGAATTAATACTATTAGTATTTTTAGGTTTTTATATTAAACATTATTTCTTTTTAGAAAATGGTGTTCAATATATGTATAAACAATATGATAAAATGAAAAATAAGTTGACAAAATAAACTATGTATGATAATTTAGTTATGAATTTGAAGTGAAAGGAGTGAGAAAATGAAGAAATTTTATTGTTTTTATAATTATGTAGTATTGAGTAAAGATAAGTGGAAAGGAGTTTCTTCATTTTTCACTTGTTAACTATGCAGACTACATAATATATGTAGTCTTTTATTTTGGGAGGTATTATGAAAAATTTAAGAGAAATAAAACCTCTAATAAAATTTATTGATGAAAAGGGAAAACTTATTTTTGCTAGTATTATGATTTTTTTATCAGGTATAGTAGGAATATGTTCTGGCTATTTAAATGGTGCTGCTATTGAATCTATAACTAATATGGATGTTAAAATGGCATTAATATATTTATTAATTTATTTTATTTTAGAAATTACTTTTGATGGAGTATTTATTCAATGTGCAAATGCATCATTATATAAAATTGAAAGTAAAATTACACGAAAATTAGGTTATGAAACATATAAAAAGACACTAGATTTACCATCTGAGGCATTTGAAGTACATACATCTGGTGAATTTATAAATCGTATCACTGGTGATGCTGATTGCTTAAGTTTTGCATTTGGTCGTCTTTTACATATGTTTTCTGAATTAATTGCGGCATTAATTATTATTGTATATGTCTTTATTAATTCATGGATTATTGGATTAGAAATAATATGTTTCTTAATTATATTTTTTATAGTTATTAAGAAATATAATCCAGTTGTTGAAAAAATTCATAAAGATCGAAAAGCAGGACAAGATAAGTTTGCTTCTTTAACAAATGAATCAATTAGGGGTATAAGAGAAATAAAAACATTAGGTATTAAAAATAATGTCTTAAATGATATGAAAGAAATAATTAAGATTATTTTTGCTACTTCTAAAAAAGAAATAGATATTAATAATAAATTTAATATTATTACAAGAGTTCTTAGAACTATGTTAGAAGTAGGAACATTTATAATCTGTGTTATTTTACTTTATTATGGAAAAGTAACACTTACATTTTTTGTTGCTATGACATATTATGTTTATAGATATATGTGGTTAATTGAAAATTTAAATGATTTAACAATTACATACCAAAAAACAATAGTATCTATTAAACGTGTTAATGAAATAGTATTAAATAAATTATATGAAGATGAAAAATTTGGTAATATAGAACTTACTAATAATAAAGGTATAATTGAATTTAAAAATGTTTCATTTTCATATCCTAATAAAGTTGAAACATTAAATAATTTTAATTTAAAATTAGAGCCACATAAAAAGATTGCGATTATTGGTAAATCTGGCCAAGGAAAATCAACATTATTTAATTTACTTACTAGAATTTTTGATGTAAAATCTGGTGAAATATTATTAGATGGTGTTAATATTAAAGATTTAACTGAAAAAAATCTTCGAAATCAAATATCTATAATAAGACAAGAACCTTTTGTATTTAACAGGTCCATAAAAGAAAATTTTGAAATTGTACGTAAAAACATAACTCTTGAAGAAATAAGAAAGTATTGTAAAGATGCTTATATTGATGAATATATCATGAGTTTAGATGATAAGTATGATACTATTCTTGGAGAAGGTGGTATTAATTTATCTGGAGTTCAAAAACAAAGACTTGCTATTGCACGTACATTATCTAAAGGGGGAAAAGTAATTTTATTTGATGAAGCAACTAGTGCACTTGATAATGAATCACAAGAATATATTAAGAAGGCAATAGATAAACTTGTAAAAAATCATACTGTAGTTATAATTGCTCATCGTTTATCAACAATTGAAGATGCCGATATTATTTATGTGATAGATAAAGGCCAAGTTGTATCATCAGGAACACATAATGAATTATTAAAAACAAGTAAAATTTATCAAAAACTTTATGAAAAAGAAGCTTTAAATTCGAAATAAAAAGATAAAATTATCTTTTTATTTTTTTACTTTTAATGTAAAGTATAATGTAAAATAATTTAAAAAATATATGATAATAATAATAATAATGATATAATGACCATAGAGTAGGTGAACTTATGCTTAAACGATATAAGAAAAGCTATTTAGTTATAAATATAATCCTTATATTATTGCTTATTTTTACTTGCATAAATCTTTGGGCTTTAAAAAATACTGGTTATTGGTTTTTAATTGCAACAATTGCAATACCAACAGCCATATTAATAGGAATATATGGCTATGAGGGTAAAAGTCGAAGGTTTAAATATGAATTATCATTTTATGTATTCATATATACAATAGGTTTTTTGATAATGACATATTCACTTGGATTAATATTTGGATTTACTGGTAATGTTTATAAGCTTAATTTAACCAATTTAGTTAATAACATTATTCCTTATGTGATGTTAATTCTTGTAACTGAAGTATTGCGATACGAGATTATTCGTAAAGGTGATGGTTCGACATTAGCATACATATTAATTGTAATTATTTTAACAAATATTGATTTGAGTTTATTTCGTGATACATATGACTTATCTAATGGCGATGGTCAAATAAAATATATTTGTGTTATTGCCATTCCTAGTTTATTTAAAAATGTAATATTGATGTATTATACTAAACTTGGTGGAGTATATCCTAGTTTAATATATAGGTTTCTGTTAGATTTAAAATTAGTAATTGTACCAATATTTCCAAATTTTGGCCTATATTTTGAATGTATTATTAATACTGCTTTACCAGTATTAATGATGTTTCTAATTCATTTTAATTTGAAGAAATTTGAAGATGAAAATGAGAATATTAATATAAAAGAATCAAAAAAATATAAACTAGTTGTGATTATTATTATGCTTTCTATTGTTATTTTTGTTAATATTTTAGTAAGTTGTACACTCAAATATGGAATGATTGCCATTGGATCTAATAGTATGGTTCCAGAATTTGCTAGAGGAGATGCAATTATATATGAAAAAGTTAATGCTAGTACTAATTTAGAAATAGGACAAATAATAATATTCAAAAAGGATAATAAAACAGTTGTTCACAGATTAATACAAATAGTGGACGTGGGTAATAACGAATATATTTATTATACTAAGGGAGATGCAAATGATAATCCCGATGGTTATCCAATTGAAAGAAAAAATATTATAGGAGTTTGTAAATTTAAAATTAAATATATAGGGTTTCCATCAGTAGTTTTAGGAGAACTTATACATAGATAGGAGGTTGTTATGAAAAAAATAAAAGATAATATAAAAATAATTATTTGTTGTTTTTTAATACTTGCATTGAGTATATCTTTTATTTTGGAGTTTAGCTACGGAAAAAATAACTTATCCCGTAAAGGTATTTCTTTTAGTAAAGAAGCTGAGCTAAATTATGTAACATATCTAAAAAACAATAATCATTACAGTAGTGATTTTCTTGAAAATGATTATAATTATGTCGCTAATTTAGTTGATTATTTTAATTTGGATTTCAATTATTCATATGTTTTAAGTGAAAATATTGATTATAAATTGGATTATGAAATTGTAGGTTATTTAGAAATATATGATAGCGATAATATGGCCAAGCCTATTGAAAAGAAAGAATATAATATTTTAGAAAAAGTGACGGAAGATAAAAAAGGTCAAGTTATTAATGTAGCACTACATAATCAAAAAATAAATTATGAAACATATAGTAGTGTTGTTCAAATGTGGAAGAAAGAATTAAATCCAAATGCTAATTTAAAAGTTGTATTCAAAGTAAATTGGCAAGGATATTCAAAAGAACTAGAAAAAGAAATTTCAGATAGTTATACTAGTACTTTTGAAATTCCTTTATCAGAAAAAATAATTTCTATTTCAAAACCATCAAATCATAATGAAACAGGATATATATATAGTAAACAATCTTTAGGAATTGTATATGTTGGATTAATGATTTTGACTGGAATATGTTTAATTTTAGTTATTACTTATTTAATTATAACGATGATTAAAATAAATAAATCTAAATCTAAATATGAACAAAAAATTAAAAAAATCTTGCGAGAATTTGACCGTGCTATTACTGAAGCTAAAGGTAAATTTAAAATTGAAAGAGGTGAGAAAGCAATTGAAGTTAGTGAATTTATGGAGTTGATGGATGTTCACGATAACTTACATGAACCTATAATTTACTATAAAACTAGTGTGAATAAATGTACTTTTGTTGTTAGAAATGGCAAAGATATTTATTATACTATTATTAAAAGGGATGAGTATGAATAGTTTACACTATTTTACTATATGAATAAAAAAAATCTTGCTAATATAAATATTTTATGTATAATTAAAATAGAGAGGAGTTTAATAAATGAAAAATAATACTAAATTTTTATATGGAATTGTTGCCGTTGCATTTTTATTATCTGTAATAGGTATTTCTGTCGGATTTGCATCTATGTCATCTAGTTTAGATGTTAAAGGACAAGCTGAGGTTGTACCTGCAAGCTGGAAAATTAAATTTAAAGATTTAAGTTCTGCAACTATTAATGGTAGTGCTACAGTTGTAACAGCACCACAAATTGAATCTGATACTCATATTGGTGATTATGATGTAACATTATCAATGCCAGGAGATTCAGTTGTTTATACTTTTAAAGTTGCTAATAATGGAACTATCGATGCAGAATTAAGTGATTATACATTTGCTACACCAACAATTACTGGTACTGGTGATACAGCTGCTGCAGATGCTGCTATTGTTTCAAGTAATTTAGTTTATACTTTAACTTATGCTGATGGTACAGCTATTCAAAAAAATGATGAGTTATTAAAAAATACTGAAAAAACTTTAAAATTAACAGTAGCATATGATGCTAATGCAACAGAATTACCTACAAGTCAAGTAGATATCTCTGATATGGATATTACATTTACTTATTCTCAAAAATAAAAAAGTGTATTCTTAGTGAGATAAGGCTAGTTTTACTAGTCTTTTTATTTTATTGAAATTTTAAATAAAAAATGTATAATATATATAAGTTATGAAGGGAGAGATTATATGAAAAGAAAGGGTTTAAAAGTACTTAATGGAGTTAAGTGGCTATATGTTATTGGTGCTATATTAGCTGTTATTTTTGCGGTTGTAGTTGGCTGTTTAGATAAAATACCAGATGAACTTTTATCAATAGTTCCAAAAGATACAAAAATGGATGCCAAGACATTTTTAGTAGCATATTTTGCATGTAATGCAGCTATTGAAGTTTGGTTCTTTTGGTTATTAAATAGATTTATTAATGGTAAAAGTAATGGTACATTTTATATATTCTTATTAATACTTAGTTTAATTGGAAGTATAGTAACTCTATTTTCATCTACATCTATTTCTACTATAAATATTATATTAGATGTAATAGTATTATATTTTGCAATATTAGCTCGAAAAGATACAAAATAAAATAGGAAAATTCCTATTTTTTTATTTTAAAGCAACATCCATAATCATCATTATTGCAAAACCAATTAACGTGAATAAGGCCATTAGGTCTTTTTTCTTATTGGTTTGACTTTCTGGTATTAGTTCTTCTACTACAACATATATCATTGCTCCTGCTGCAAAAGATAATAATATTGGTAAAAGAGTTCTAACTCTAAGTACTAGAAGGGCACCAATTATTCCTGATATAGGTTCAACAATACCACTTAATTGTCCATAGAAAAAAGCTTTTTTTCTAGAAAAACCTTCACGTCTTAAAGGAACACTAACTGCAGTTCCTTCAGGAAAGTTTTGAAGACCTATACCTATAGCTAACATTATAGCAGATGTAAGAGTTGCACCATCTAAATTGTATGCAAGTGATCCAAATGCTACACCAACAGCAAGTCCCTCTGGAATATTATGAAGTGTTATAGAAAATATTAGCATCATACATCTTTTAATTTTATCATTATTTTTTTTATATTTAGTATCATATATTTTATCACCAATAAATAGTAATATTCCTCCACTAATAAATCCTATTGATACAATTAACCAAGAAAGATTACCGGCCATAGAAATTGCTGGTTCTAATAATGACCAAAAAGATGCTGCAATCATAATACCAGCTGCAAATCCAAGCATAGCATCCATTATATTTTTATTAATATTTTTAAAAAGAAAAACAATACAAGCTCCTAACATAGTAATAAACCAAGTGAAAACTGTGGCAATAAGTGCTTGAATACATGGGTTTAAATTAGAAAAAAAATCTATCATTATTATTCCTCCATATAAATTTTATGATTTAAAATAAATTTGGTGTTTAGATATCTTTTTTTTTAAATATATGGTATACTTTGAGAGTAGGAGGTAAGGTATATGATTTGGGATAAATTTAAGGGTGAAATTTGGAAAAACAAAATTGATGTTGAAAATTTTATAAAAGAAAATTATACCGAATATACTGGTGATGATACATTTTTAGCTACTATATCTCCAAAAACAAAAAAAGTATGGGATAAGTGTCAAAAATTATTAAAAGAAGAATTAAAAAATGGGGTTCTTGATGTTGATACAGTTCATATGTCTGGTATTGATTCTTTTGATGCGGGATATATTGATAAAGATAATGAGGTAATTGTTGGACTTCAAACAGATGCTCCACTAAAAAGAATAGTGAATCCATATGGTGGAATTCGTATGGTTTATCAAGAACTTGAAGCTTATGGATATAAACTTGATGAGAAGGTAGATAAATATTTTAATGAATATCGTAAATCTCATAATCAGGGTGTTTTTGATGCCTACACACCAGAAATTAGAAAAGCAAGATCAAGTCATTTACTTACTGGTCTTCCAGATGCTTATGGTCGTGGACGTATAATTGGTGATTATCGCAGAATTGCTTTATATGGAATCGATTTATTAAAAAACATGAAGCAAAAGGATTTGGAAAACATAAATGGTGTTATTGATGAAAATACTATTCGTCTTCGTGAAGAAGTTTCAGAACAAATTAGAGCTTTAGATAAAATCAAAAATATGGCTTTAAAATATGGATTTGATATTTCAAAACCAGCTGAGAATGCTAAAGAAGCAGTACAATGGTTATATTTTGGATATCTTGCTGCAATTAAAGAAAATAATGGTGCAGCAATGAGTTTAGGACGTACTTCAACATTTTTAGATATTTATATTGAAAATGATATTAAAGAAGGTATTCTTAATGAAGAAGAAGCTCAAGAATTAATAGATCAATTTGTTATTAAATTACGTTTAGCTAGACATCTTCGCACTCCAGAATATAATGAGTTATTTGCTGGAGATCCAACTTGGGTTACAGAATCTATTGGTGGAATGAATGGTAATAGATCATTTGTTACTAAAAATTCATTTAGATATTTAAATACATTAATTAATTTAGGATCTGCCCCAGAACCTAATATGACTATTTTATGGTCTGTTAATTTACCAATAAATTTTAAAAAGTATGCAACTAAAATTTCTATTTTAACTGACGCCATTCAATATGAAAGTGATGATTTAATGCGACCAATCTATGGTGAAGATTATGCAATCGCATGTTGTGTTTCGGCTATGCAAGTTGGCAAGCAAATGCAATTTTTTGGGGCTAGATGTAATCTTGCTAAAGCATTACTTTATGCAATTAATGGTGGTGTAGATGAAATAACTCATAAACTAGTTCTTGATGATATTGTGCCAATTGATGATGAATATCTTGATTATGATAAAGTTATGAAAAGCTTTAATCATACAATTAAAGAAACTGCTAAAATTTATGTTGATGCCATGAATATAATTCACTATATGCATGATAAATATGCATATGAAGCAGGACAAATGGCTCTTCATGATACAGATGTTAAAAGATTAATGGCATTTGGTATTGCTGGTTTTTCAGTTGCTGTTGATTCATTATCTGCTATCAAATATGCTAAAGTTAAACCAATTCGTGATGAAGAAGGAATAACGACATCTTTTGAAGTAATAGGTGATTTTCCTAAATATGGTAATGATGATGATAGAGTTGATGATATTGCAGTAATGCTTGCTAAAAAGTTTTATGAAGAACTTTCTAAATATCCATTATATAAAGGTGC
Source organism: Bacilli bacterium (assembly GCA_016290195.1). Classification (GTDB taxonomy): domain Bacteria; phylum Bacillota_I; class Bacilli_A; order RF39; family UBA660; genus UMGS1045. Next base: position 36,494 of record JAEETF010000016.1, read on the forward strand.
AAAACATACTTTATCAATTTTAACTATTACATCAAATGTTATGTATGGTAAAAATACTGGTTCAACTCCAGATGGCAGAATTGCTGGTGAACCATTTGCTCCAGGTGCTAATCCAATGCATGGAAGAGATGCTAGTGGAGCTTTAGCTTCATTAAATTCAGTAGCTAAAATACCATATAAAGATGTTTGTATGGATGGAATCTCTAATACTTTTTCTATTATTCCAGAAGCATTAGGACATAGTGAAAAAGAAAGAATTGATAATTTAGTATCAATTTTAGATGGATATTTTAAACAAGGTGCCCATCATTTAAATGTAAATGTATTAAATCGTGAAACTTTAATTGATGCAATGGATAATCCTGATAAGTATCCTACTTTAACTATAAGAGTATCAGGATATGCTGTTAATTTTAATAAGTTAAGTAGAAAACAACAAGAAGAAGTTATAAGTAGGACTTTCCATGAAAGAATATAAAATAGGATATATTGATTCAATTGAAACAATGGGACTTGTTGATGGACCAGGTGTTCGTATTGTTGTTTTTATGCAAGGTTGCCCATTAAGATGTATTTTTTGTCATAATCCTGAAACCTGGCATATAAATAATAAAATGCCAATATCAACTAAGGAATTAATTGATAAAATTAAAAAATATAAAAACTATTTTGGAGAAAATGGTGGTGTTACTTTTTCTGGTGGTGAACCATTAATGCAAAGTAGTTTTTTACTTGAAATTTTAAAAATGTGTAAGAAAGAAAATATTAATACATGTCTTGATACTGCTGGTTCATGTAGTTTTAATGAGAATATTTTAGATTATGTTGATTTAATAATTTTAGATATTAAAGCATATAATGAAAAAGATTATCAAGATATTACTAATTTTAAAATGTCTAATTTTTTATCTTTTTTAGATTTGTGTCAAAAGAAAAATAAAAAATTATGGCTTAGACAAGTTATAATACCTAATATTAATGATAACTTAGATTATATTAATGGACTAGCTGATTTTATAAGACCATTAAAGAATGTTGAAAAAGTAGAACTTTTACCATATCATACTTATGGTGTATCAAAATATAAAAAATTGAATATTCCATATAAACTTGAACATATTAAAGATATGGATATTCAAAGATGTAAAGATTTAGAATTAAAATTAAAGGAGAAAATATGGAACAATTAAAATGTTGTGATTGTGAAAAAGATAATAAAAAATTATTAGTAATATGTGGCGCAATTATAGGTGCTGCTGCAGTTGCTGCTGGAACAATTTTGTTACTAAAATCAAAAAAAGAAGATTAATTCTTCTTTTTTAGTGTAAAAAAATGTCTAACTAGAGATAAACTATAGAAAATAATAAAAACATTAGTTATAATTAATAATAGAGGTGAACTATATGGATGAGGCAAAAGAATTATTTGATTTAATAATCACTAATCAAGAATTAGATGAAGCTCAAATTAAAAAAATATATGATTTAGATTCTGAATTATATGATTATGATAATCATAAAAGAAATGAATTAATGCAAAAAATTATTGATACTCGTGTTATAAAAAGTGACTTAGCTAATATTTGCCATTGTAGTGAAGATGAAATAGCGTTATCTGAAAATGAAATTAATAATGACAAAAAATATTTATATACAGGTTTGCATATTTATGATTTTCAGACTAAAGATGTAATAAATGGAACAATGCATGATATGTTAAGATATACTAATTATGGTAAAGAAAATAAATCTGAAAAACACATTAGTGATAAATTGAAAGACAAATGTTTAAATGGAAAAGTTGTAAAATATAATCCATTTGCAAAAAATTTCGATTCAGAATATATTAAGAAAACTATTTCAACATCAATTACATGCTTTTGTGCAGGAGCTGCTTTAGTTGCTAGTTTAGGTGGTATTAATTCTTTGAGTAAAGAAAAACCTGTTGATGAATTTATTAATAAGTATCATAAAATTGTTGCTGATGCAACTAGAAGAACAGATGATGGTGAAGGATATTATTATCTAAGTGGTAATATTGCTAAAGATATTTTAAAATCAGATGATGAACCAGAAGCTGTATTATATGCTGTATATGATAAAATTGATTCAGCTGCAACACATGGATTTAGTAAAGATCAAGAACAAGTTGATCGAAATATGAATTTATTAATGTCTGATTTATCACTATATTCTGATAATTTCAATTTTAGTTCTTTTGAAGATTATTTAAAATCTAGAGGATTTACTAATGAAAAAGGAGAAGCTGATATTAAATTATATAATGATATTATGCGTAGTTATATTGAAAAAATGTTAATAGAAAAAGAATATAATTTTTCTGATAGTAATGGAGGAATGTCTAGATTATGAAATTAAAATGTGTTACATTAGAAAATAATATTGATTATATAATAGTATCTGAATTTAAAAATAATGATATAACTTACTTATATTTAGTAAATGAAAATGATGGCAATGATTTCTGTATTAGAAAAGTAGTAAATGATAATGGTGAAGAAAATCTTATGCCACTTGATAATGAAAAAGAATTTTATTATGCTTTAAGTTTATTTGAAAAAAATTAGAAAAATCTAATTTTTTTTTTGATATAAAATAGTAATTTTATTTTATTTGTATTATAATTATGATAGGTGGTTAGAATGGACATTGTAATTATTATTTTACTTGTATGTGTAATTATTTTAAATATATTATGTCTAGTTAAAAATATTAATGAATCTAATATAACTGAAAGATTAGGTAAGATGGAAACAACAGTTATTAAAGAATTAGGTGATTTTAAAAGTGATTTAAGTAATCATTTAAATAATAGTTTTGTTAATATGAATGATCGTATAGATACTAGATTAAGATTAATAGATGATAAAGTAAATGAAAGATTAGATCAAAACTTTGAAAAGACTAATAAAACATTCACTTCAGTTTTAGAACGTTTATCTAAAATAGATGAAGCTCAAAAAAAGATAGATCATTTATCTAGTGATATAGTATCACTTCAAAGTGTTCTTACTGATAAAAAAACAAGAGGTATTTTTGGAGAAATAAATTTAAAACATATTATGAGTAATGTGTTTGGTGAGAATAATGATAAAATATACAAACTTCAATATTCTTTTGACAATAATACTATAGCTGATTGTGTTTTATTTGCACCAGAACCACTTGGAGTAATAGCTATTGATTCAAAATTTCCACTTGAAAATTATCAATTAATGGTTGATAAAAATAATAGTGATATGGTAAGAATGCAAGCCGAAAAGAACTTTAAAATTGATATGAAAAAACATATAGATGCCATTAGTAGTAAATATATCATAAATGGTGTTACATCTGATCAAGCTATTTTATTTTTACCAGCAGAAGCTATTTTTGCAGAAATAAATGCTTATCATAATGATATTATTGATTATGCTTATAAAAAGAAAGTATGGATTACTTCCCCAACTACACTTATTAGTACTTTAACAACTATTCAAGTAATTATTAAAAATATGGAAAGAGATAAGTATGCTAGTATAATTCATAAAGAATTAAATTTACTTTCTGAAGAATTTAGACGTTATAAAGATAGATGGGATAAACTTTCTAAAAGTATTGATAGTGTAAGTAAAGATGTCAAAGATATTCATAATACAACTGAAAAAATAACTAAAAGATTTAATTCTATTAATCAAGTAGAATTAGATGATCATGTTTTAATAGAAGAAGGTGACTGTAATGACTAAAAAAGGATTTACGTTAGTAGAATTAATAGGCGTAATTGCTATATTAGGAGTACTTGCTGTATTTGCTATACCAGCTCTTACTAAAACTCTTAAAAAAAGCTCTGATAAAGAATATGAAGAGTTTGTTAAAAATATAACACTTGCAGCCGAAAATTATTTTCATAGTGAGACAGATGGTAAAATAATGACTAATTCTAAAAAATTTATTAAAGTACAGGATTTAAAAGATGCAGGATATTTAAAAAATAATGTTAATCCACTCACTAATACTAATGTATCTAATGATGCCACAGTAATAATTACTAAAAATACAGATGGTGTCGAAAAGTATGAATTTGTTGATAAAGATGTAACAATTTATGGTTATGTATCTGGAAAAGATATTCATTATGACGGTTATACTGAACCACAAAATGGATATCTAATAGATTTAACTTCTAACCATAATAATGCTGAAATGAATAACGTAACTTGGAATAATAGTTTTTATAATTTTAATGGAAATTCATATGCAAAATTTAATTCTATTAATACATTGCCAGCATCTTATTCTTTAGTTATTAAAGCGCCATATCAAGAATCTAATGTTGTGTTTGGTGATATAAATACTAATGCAGCATTTGGTTTCTATAGCTTAGATAATAAAATGTATGGCATCGCAAGTTCTGGAACTGTTCAATCTGCAAAATATAAAATGTTTGATTTGACTAATTATCCTTTTGATCAAATTACAAGTATCCAACTTGTTTATACTTCAAGTAATATAGAACTTTATATTAACGGAAAATCAGTAACAAGTGTTAATAATATTAACTACTGGACGTGGACAGATAACTATAGTTATTTAGGTGGAAGACCACAAAATGGAGGACTAAATTCACTATTTAGTGGAAATATATATAGTTTTATAGCTTATCATAAAGCTTTAACAACTGATGAAATTAAACAAAATTATGAAGTAGATAAATATCGTTTTGGTGCAGGAGAGTAATATGAAAAAAACAATAAAAGATTATAATTTAAGGGGAAAAAGAGTAATAATTCGTGTTGATTTTAATGTACCTATTAAAGATGGTATTATTACTGATGATACGCGTATTGTTGAAAGTTTAGAAACTATTAATTATGCTATAGAAAATGGGGCTAAAGTAATTCTTATGTCTCATTTAGGACGTATAAAAGAAAAAAGTGATTTAGAAAAGAATTCTTTAAAAGCTGTTAGTGAAAGATTAAGTGAATTATTAAATAAAAAAGTATATTTTAGTACAGTAACTAGAGGTGAAGAGTTAGAAAATTTAGTTTCTAATTTAAAAAATGGTGAAGTACTATTAATGGAAAATACTAGATATGAAGATTTAGATGATAAAAAAGAAAGTAGTAATGATATTGAACTTGGCTTATATTGGTCAAGTTTAGGTGACATATTTATTAATGATGCTTTTGGTACTAGTCATAGAGCACATGCGTCAAATGTTGGAATTGCTTCTAATTTACCTAATGGTATAGGATTTTTAATTGAAAAAGAATTAAAAATTCTTGGAAGTGCCATAAATAATCCTAAGAGACCTTTTGCAGTTATTTTAGGTGGAGCAAAAGTAAGTGATAAAATAGGGGTTATTGACAATCTTTCAAAGACTGCTGATTATATTTTAATTGGTGGAGGAATGGCTTTTACTTTCTTTAAAAGTATGGGTTATGAAATTGGAAAATCTATTTTAGATGAAGAAAGTATTGATTTTTGTAAGAATATTTTAGTAGAATATCCAGAGAAGATTATTTTACCTTCAGATGTTTTTGTGACTGAAGAAATTGAAAGTAATAGTGGTAAACTTACTTCAATTGATAATATTACTTCTAATCAAATAGGTGTTGATATTGGACCTGAAACAATAGAATTGTTTAAAAGTTATTTAGATAAATGTCAAACTATTATTTGGAATGGACCAGTAGGTATGTTTGAATATGATAGTTATGAATATGGTACAAAGAGTTTGTGTAACTATTTAGCTACTTCTAAGGCTACTACTATTATTGGTGGTGGTGATAGTGGAGCTGCTATTAATAAATTTGAATTAAAGAATCAAGTTACTCATGTATCAACTGGTGGAGGAGCTTCATTGGAGCTTTTAGAAGGAAAGAAGTTACCAGGAATTGAAGTTATAGAAGATTTATAAAGGAAGATATAGATGAAAAAGAACATGAAGAAAAAAGGAAAATCAATAATAAGTATTGTTGTATTAATTATTGTAACAATTGCTGTATTATATTGGGAATTAAGAGATAATTATACTGAAATTATTGCAGGAATCTTGGATGCTAATAAATTATGGCTATTGGCAGCAATAGGTTGTATTGTATTATATTGGATTTTTAAAGCACATATATTTTATTCATTTACTAAAAAATTTAAATCAGACTATACATATAAAAAAGCTTTTAAACTTCAATTAGTAACTAATTTTTTTAATGGTATTACTCCTTTTTCAAGTGGAGGTCAACCATTTCAAATTTATGCATTAAAAAAACAAGGTGTTGAACTTACAGCTGCTACTAGTATTATTATAGAAAATTTTATTGTGTATCAAATTGCTTTAGTAACACTTGGACTTATTTCAATTGTAGCTAATAGTATTTTTCATTTTTTTGATAATGCTTCTGTATTAACTGCTTTAGTAACACTTGGATTTATTATAAATACATTAGTTATAGTTGGTTTATTTATAATAGCTTTTGCTAAAAAATTAAATAAATTTATAGTTAATAAGCTTATTAAAGTATTATCTAGAATAAGAATAGTTAAGGATGAGAAAAAAACTACAGAGAATTGGAATAATTATATTAATGATTTTCATGCTGGTGCAAAAGTATTAATTAATGATAAAAAATTCTTTGCAAATGCGATTTTTGATGCTTTTTTAGCATTAATATGTGAATATATGGTTCCACTTTTTATATTCTATAGTACTGGGGATTATACTAGTGTAACTCCAATTATTGTAGTTGTTACATCAGCATATGTTATGCTTGTAGGTTCGTTTGTACCTATTCCAGGTGGAGCTGGCGGACTTGAATATGGTTTTAATAATTTCTATGGTAATTTCATTGGTGGAAGTTCTTTGGGTGTTATTATGATTTTATGGCGTGTTGTAACATATTATTTTGGTTTAATAATTGGAGCAATTGCTGTAAATATGAAGGACAAGGAGGCATAAAATGCGTATAGGTATTTTTACAGATACATATCCACCATATATAAATGGTGTATCAACAAGTATTATTATGCTGGAAAATGCTTTAAAGAAACAAGGACATCAAGTATTTATTGTTACAGTAAATGATGAAGGACATAAATATAAATATGAAAAGAATAATCATATTATTAGAGTACCTGGTATCCCGGTTGGTATTTACGATTATCGTATGACAAGTATTTATCCAATTAGAATAATAAATAAAATTAGAAAAATGAATTTAGATGTAATTCATTCACAAACTGAGTTTGGTATAGGAACATTTGCTAGAATTATTTCTAAACAACTTAATATTCCTATAGTTCATACTTATCACACAGCTTATGAAGATTATGTGCATTATATAACGCATGGTTATTTTAATAAACCAAGTAAAAAAATAGTTGAACAAATTACTAAGTTTTATTGTGATAAAACTGTTACGGAACTTATTGTACCAACTAAAAAAATGTATAAGTTTTTTAAAACAAAATATAAATATGATCGCAATATTCATATTATTCCAACTGGAATAGAAATATCAAGGTTTTATAAAGAAAAATTTAAAGAAGAAGATACTCTTAAATTAAGAAAATCAATTGGCTTGAATAAAGATGATATTGTTATATTATTTGTCGGAAGACTTGGTCAAGAAAAGAGTATTGATGTATTGATTGAAGGACATAAAGAAATATGTAAAAAACATAAGAATGCTAAATTATTAATAATTGGTTCTGGTCCTGATGAAGAATTGTTGCAAGAATTAATAAATAAAAATAATTTACAAGATAGCGTATTAATGATAGGTAAAATTCCTTTTAATGAAATGCCTAAATATTATAGACTTGCAAATATATTTGCTACTGCTTCTCGAACAGAAACTCAAGGACTTACAGTAATTGAAGCCATGGCTGCTTCTATTCCAGTAGTAGCTGCTTTAGATGATAGTTTTTCAGAAATAGTTGTTAATGATTTAAATGGTTATTTGTTTAAAAATAAAAAAGAGTATGTTAAAATTATGCTTGAATTAATACCAGATAGAAATAAAATAGAATATTTAGGAACACAAGCTAGACTTTCATCAGAAAATTATTCTGATAAGTATTTTGCTGAACATGTTTTAGAAGTTTATAAATTGGCTATTAAAACTAGTGGTGTTAAAAATAGAACCTTTTTAGGAAGAGCAAAAGATGTAATTAAAAAAGGATTAAAAAATTAAAAAGAAGTTGTATTTGTTTACGACTTCTTTTTATCTTTTTCGATTAATTTCGACAAAAGAAGCTATTAAATGCTATAGTAAGTATTATTTATAAGTAGTATAATTAAAACTGTTAAAATAAAGGAGATAAATATGAAAAAAGTAAGACTTTTAGTAGTAGATGATAATAAAAATTTAGTAGATATGATCAAAGAATATTTTAAAGAAAATAATGAAATAGAAGTTTTATATACAGCTTATGATGGGGAAGAAGGAATAGAATTAATACAAAAAGAAAAAGATAATTATGATGTAATTATGCTCGATTTAATAATGCCTAAAAAAGATGGATTATATGTATTAGAAGAAATGAAAAAGAGAAATATTGAAAAACAAGTTATAGTAGCAACTAGTTATAATGCTAGTGATATAATAAGAAAAGTTTCAGAAATGGGAGTTAGTTATTTTATATTAAAACCATTTGATTTAGTAGATTTAGAAAGAAGAATAAAGGATTCAGTAACTTTGTCAAAAACCGAAGAAAAAAATATAGATTTGTACCATAATAATATTCAAGTATCAATTACAAAAGTTCTTCATGAACTTGGTATACCATCACATATTAAAGGATATCAGTATATACGTGAGGGAATAGGAATTATATATGATAAACCAGAAACTATAGGAGGCATTACTAAAGAATTATATCCCGAATTAGCTGAAAAATTTGATACTACTGTATCTAGAGTTGAAAGAGCAATACGGCATGCGATAGAAGTTAGTTGGAATAGGGGTAGTTGGGATTTAATGGAAGAAATATTTGGGCATAGTGTTGATATTGATAAAGCAAAACCAACTAATTCTGAATTTATTGTTACTATTGCTGATAAATTACGCCTTGAACATCATAAAGTAAGATAAAAATTATATCTTTTAATACTTTACTATTTATGCTATAATTAAATTGGGTGTTGGTATGAAAAAGAATAAAGGATTTACACTTATTGAGTTAATGGCTGTACTTGTTATAATTGCTTTAATAGCTATACTTGTTGCACCAATAACATCAAAAATAATAAATAGTAATCGTAATAAAATATATGATGATCAAGTACAAACAATAATTTCGTCTGCGAAAATATGGGGTGCAGAACACCCAGGAAGATTACCTGATAAAGGAGATGTAGATGTCATTATAACTATTGGTGAATTGCGTGAAGGTGGTTATGTTGCTAAAGATTTAGCAAATCCATTAACCAATGAACCATTTGATGATGATTGTCAGGTTGTTATTTCTAATCGTAATGGTAATTTGTTATATGAATTTTTTGTAGAGTAGGTGACTTATGAGTATAAAAATTGAAAGATTAAATAGTAGCTTTGTTAAGGAGCTTAGTTATATAATTGCAACTGAAACAAAGGATAAAGATATTAAGAATGCTTGTATTACTGATTGCAAAGTAACTAATGATTTGAGTTTTGCTAAAGTTTATTATACTGTTTTTGATAAAGATAAAAAAAAGGAAACAGCAGAAGCACTTCGAAATGCAGCAGGATTTTTACGTACAAAACTTTGTGAACGAATAGATATTAGACATACACCAGAACTTGTATTTACTTTTGATGAATCTGTTGAATATGGTGAAAATATTGAACATATTATTCAAGAAATACATGAAAAAGATGAAAAATAATTTGCTTTAAGCAAATTTTTTTATAATTGACAATATTATAAAAAATTGATATCATGGATGTAGATTTAGTGAGGAAAAATATAAAGTAATTAATTATTTGGACATATAGAAAATTAGTGTTTGATGGAAACTAATCAATAATAATTAATGAATTACCTATTTGGAGCTAAAACGTATTTCTGCGTTAAAGAATTAAGTGCATAAGATTCTTATGAATTAAGGTGGTACCGCGAGTTTTCGTCCTTAAATTTATAGGGATTTTTTTTTGGAGGTACACATGAATGAAATTAAAAAAATTATATTTGATGTTGATAATACATTAATTTATTGGAAACCAGAATATGTAGATGCATTAACTAAATCATTAAAAAAGTTCAATATAAATATTGAAACTTCAAAAGTAGATAATCTTATTGAAAATTTAGAAAATATGTTTTTAATTTTATCTAAAGAAAAAATTATCGAATGTGCAAATAAAATGTTTAATTTAAATATTAGTATGGATTTTATTAATTATTTTTTTGAAGAACAAAAAAAATTAGCTGAAGTTGATAATGAATTAATAGAAATATTAAAATATTTAAGTAGTAAATATGAATTAATCATTTATACTAATTATTTTCATGAAGTACAAGAAGGAAGACTTAAAACAGCTAAAATAGATAGATATTTTAGTAAAATATATGGTGGTGATGATATACCATTAAAACCAAATATTGAAGGATTTAATGCTATTATTGGTGATGATAATAAAGCTGAATATGTTATGATCGGTGATAGTATTACTATGGATATTATGGGAGCTAAAAATGCAGGAATAAAATCAGTTTTATATGATTATAAAAATATTATAAATGAGGAAACAGATTATATAGTTATTAAAAAATTAAAAGAACTTAAAGAAATATTTTAGGAGGTTATTATGGAAGTAAATAAATATATTGATTCTACTAATTTAAATGCTTTTGCTACAAAAAGTGATATTAAAAAATTATGTGAAGATGCTATTAAATATAAATTCGCAAGTGTTTGTGTTAATCCTTATTATGTAGGGCTTGCTAAAAAATATTTAGGAGATAATCCAGTAGATATTACTTGTGTTGTAGGTTTTCCACTTGGAATGAATAAATCTATGACTAAAGAATATGAAGCAATTGCTGCTATTGAAGATGGTGCAAATGAAATTGATATGGTTATTAATATAGGAGCACTTAAAGATAAAAACTATGAATATGTTCAAAAAGAGATAGAAAGTATTAGAGATGCTATTGATGGAAAAATACTTAAAGTTATTATTGAAACTTGTTATTTAAATGAAGATGAAATAATAAAGGCTACTGAAATTTGTAATAATACTTTTGTTAATTTTATAAAAACATCAACTGGTTTTGGTACTCGTGGTGCATCTATTTCTGATTTAGAAACAATTAATAAATATAAAAGTGAAATACTTGAAATAAAAGCAAGTGGTGGTATTAAAACTTTTGATGATGTTGCAAATTTCATTGAAGCAGGTGCAACGCGTATTGGTACATCACATGCTGAAGAAATAATGAATGTGGAGGAAAAATAATATGAAATTATATGATGAATTAAAATGGAGAGGCTTAATTAAAGATGAAGCTGGAGAAGATTTAGAAGAAAAATTAAATAATGGTGGATTAACTTTTTATATTGGTGCTGATCCAACTGCAGAAAGTTTACATATAGGACAGTTTCCTACATTTTTAGTTGCTGAAAGACTTAGAAGAGCAGGACATAAACCAATCATTTTAGTTGGAGGAGCAACAGGACGTGTAGGTGATCCTAGAGGTACTGGTGAAAGAGAAAAATCAGATGTTAAAGTAGTTGATAGTAATTTTGAAAAAATAAAAAAACAAATGAAAAAATTATTTGGAGAAGATACTTTAGTAATTAATAATTATGATTGGTTTAAAAATTATAATTATATTGATTTTTTAAGAGATATTGGTAAATACATTAATGTAGCTTATATGATTAATAAAGATTTAGTAAAAAGACAAATGGAAGTTGGTATTTCTTATGCTGAATTTTCATATATGCTTATGCAAGGCTATGATTTCAAATATATATTTGAAAACTATGGCGCAACTCTTCAATTTGGTGGTTCTGATCAATGGGGAAATTTAACTACTGGTATTGAATTAATTAGAAAACTAAATAATCAAGAAGTATATGCTTTCTCAGTACCATTAATTGTTGATTCAACTGGTAAAAAATTAGGTAAAAGTTATGGAAATGCTTTATGGCTTGATCAAAACAAAACATCAAGTTATGAAATGTATCAATATGTTTTAAATTTTGAAGATGTAATGATGGATGAATATTTAAGAAAATATACATTTTTAACTAAAGAAGAAATAGAAGATATAATGGAAAAACATAATAAAGAGCCACATCTTAGACTTGCACAAAAAACACTTGCTAAAGAAATTATTACATTTATTCATGATGCTGAAAGTTATGAATCTGCTGTTAAAATAAGTGAGGCTTTATTTAGTGGCAATATAAAAGATTTAAAAGAAAAAGAATTAATGGATGCCATGAGTGGTGTTGAAACATATAAATTAAATAGTGGTGAAAATGTAGTTGATATGCTTGTTAATACTGGTATTACATCTAGTAAACGTGAAGCTAGAGAATTCATAAGTAGTGGGTCTATTACTATTAATGGTGATAAAGTTACAGATTTAGATATGATTATTGATAAAAATCTTGCTTTATATAATAAATATGTTGTTATTCGTAAAGGTAAAAAGAAATATTATTTAGGTAAATTCGAGGATTAATATGAAGAAGAATAGTTTTTTAGAAGGGGCCTTTATTGCTACTATAAGTGTTATTTTGTGTAAAGTATTAGGACTTATTTATGTAATACCATTTAGAGCGGTTATTGGTGAACAAGGTGGTGCTTTATATGGCTATGCTTACACAATATATTCTGTATTTCTTAGTTTAGCTACTGTAGGTATACCAACAGCAATTAGTAAAATTGTTAGTGAATATAATGCTCTGGATTATCAAACAGTAAAACAAAGAGCATATAAAATAGGTTCAAGATTATTAATTATACTTGGATTAATAAGTTTTATATTACTATTTATTTTTGCACCACAAATTGCGGTTATGATTAAAGGAAATGCTGATGATGGTAATAGTATTGAAAGTATAACTTTTGTTATTAGAACTATATCTACTGCCTTAATTATTGTTCCTTCTTTGAGTAATAAAAGAGGGTATTTACAAGGACATAATTTTATGGCTGTACCACAATTTTCTGCTGTAATTGAACAATTTGTACGTGTTGTAATAGTAGTTGCTGGCTCATTTTTAGCATACAAAGTATTTGGATTATCACTTGATATTGCAGTTTCAATTGCTGTATTTGGTGCAACATTAGGTGCTTTAGTATCATATTGGTTTGTAACTATAAAAATAAAGAAAAATAAAGATAAATTTAATTTAGATGCTGAAGAAAAGAAAGAAGAAAAGAAATTTACAGATAAATTAATTATTAAAAAGATGGTTTACTATGCACTTCCACTTGTTCTTATTGATTTAGTTAAATCACTCTATGAAGTAGTTGATTTATTTACAGTTGTTAGAACTCTTCAAGATATAGGATTTAGTGGTGAAGATGCAGAAAATGTATTTGGTACTATTTCTACTTGGGCTTCTAAACTTAATATGATAGTTATATCAATTAGTATTGGACTTTGTGCTAGTTTAATACCTAATATTATGCCAAGTTTTGTTAAAAATAATTTTAAAGATGTAGAAGATAAAGTTAATAAAACATTACAACTTTTATCAGTATTAATTATTCCTATGACGTTTGGTTTATCCTTTTTAGGAGAACCTGTATGGGTAGCTTTTTATGGATATGATGATATAGGTATTAATTTGTTTAGAATTTATTGTTTTATATCTATTACAACTTCATTCCAACTAATACTTGTTGAAATATCCCAAATAATGAATAATACTAAATTATCATTTGGTTCTTTGTTCGTAGGAATTATACTAAAACTTATCTTAAATATACCATTAATTTATTTATGTGATAAGATTGGTATTGCACCATATTATGGTTCAATTATTTCAACTATGATTGCTCATTTAGCAACCATTACAATAGTATTAATAGTATTTAAAAAGAAATATCACTTTAATTATAATAAATCACTTATTATGATGGCTAAAGCTTTATTATCTTCACTTGTTATGATTGGATGTTTATATTTATTAAATATGATATTACCAATGTCAGGAGCTAGTAGAATAATGTCTATTATTATCAGTGGTATATATGCAATAGTTGGTGGAGGTATTTATTTCTTAGCTGCATATTTATTAAAAGTATTTGATGGCATAAATATTATTGGAATGGTCAAAAGAAGATTCAAAAAAGGAGTTTAGTATGAGAAGAACTATTTACTTAATAAAAAGAATTATTCATCTTGATTATCGTAATATGTTTAGAATAGCTAAAAAAATATCTAAAAAGATACATAAGAATCGTTTTTCTATTGTTAAAGATATGATTAAATGTGGTCTTAAGTATCAAGCTGGATATTATGATTATCAAGAATTTGAATTTTATTTGTTAAATGCTGAAGAAAGAAAAACATATTTAACAAGAGGAATTAATAATGAAATTATTAGAAAATATAATAATAAAGAAAAAAGTGATTTATTTGATGATAAAATAAAATTTAATGATTTATTTAAAAAATTTCTTAAACGTAATTATATTTATTTAGATGGTACTAATGAAAAGGAATTTATTAAATTCATTGGTAATGGTAAAGATGTAATTGCTAAACCTGTAGATGGTGAAGGTGGTCATGGTGTTGAAAAATATACTATAACTAAAGATAATGCTAAAGAAATGTATAATAAATTAATTGAAAATAATCAAAAATTAGTAGAAGAAGTAATTATACAACATAAAGATATGAATAAGATATATGATAAATCAGTTAATACTCTTCGTATGTTTACTTTTGTTAAAGATGGTAAAGCTTACTTTTTACAAGCAATTTTAAAATTTGGTAATGGTAGTGTATGCGACAATTTCTCAAGTGGAGGTATGTATACATTTACTGATGATAATGGAGTAGTTATAGCTCCGGCTATTGATCAAGCTGATAATTATTTTGAAAAACATCCTATTTCTAAAGAAAACATAATTGGTTTTCAAGTTCCACTTTTTGATAAAGCTGTTGAACTAGTTAAAGAAGCAGCACTTGTAGTACCAGATATGGCCTATGTAGGATGGGATGTTGCTATTGGTGAAAAAGAAGCTGTTCTTGTTGAAGGAAACTGGTTTCCTGGAG
The DNA here is from genome assembly GCA_016290195.1 of Bacilli bacterium. GTDB lineage: Bacteria > Bacillota_I > Bacilli_A > RF39 > UBA660 > UMGS1045. The sequence goes on from JAEETF010000016.1 coordinate 51,724, forward strand.
TTTTTCAAATGAAACCAAGCTTTAAAAAAGATAAAAGTGGTATTTTACCAAAGTATCGCAAATATATGGATATATAAAAAAAGAAGGTTTAAAACCTTCTTTCTTTTATTATCTGTTGTAGAATTCAACAATAAATGATTCGTTAATATCAGCGTTAAGTTCGCTTCTTTCTGGATATCTAACATAAGTTCCAGCCATTTTCTTTTCATCAAAAGTAACAAATTCAACACGATTTTGTCTTGCTTCTAAAGCAGCTTTGATAACAGCAAGTTCTCTATCACTTTCTTTAACAGCAATAACATCACCTGGTTTACATCTATAAGATGGAATATCAACTTTTCTGCTATTTACTGTTATATGTCCATGATTAACAAGTTGTCTTGCAGCTCTTCTTGTAGTAGCAAATCCAATACGATAAACTAAGTTATCTAAACGACTTTCAAGTAATTTTAAGAAGTCTTCACCATGAACACCCTTTAATTTACCAGCTTCAACAAATGTTTTATGGAATTGTTTTTCAGTTAAACCATACATAAAACGTACTTTTTGTTTTTCTTGTAATTGAGCTCCATAGTTTGATAATTTCTTTTGACGATTTGCCCCGTGTTGACCAGGAATATTTGTTCTTTTAGCAAGTTCTTTTCCAGTTTCAGAAACTGAGAAACCGAAACGTCTTGCTTTACGATAAACTGAACCAGTATATCTTGACATTAAAATCTCTCCCTTCGATATTTTGCAAAACATCGAGGCCATTTTACTATTTATAGGGAGTTTGTATTAATATCCTCACTTTGCAGCTAAGTTACTAATAACCCTAAATGGTAACAAACACATTATAAATAATAAAAAGCACTGCTAGATGAATATGCAACTATGATTATATTATGCTTTTCAAGTATAGTCAAGTACTTTTAATTATATTTAGCACATTATTTCATTATTTGCATATACATATAATATGATTAAGTAGGGTTTGACAATTTTTATTAAAATAGTATAATTTTGTTTATGTATTGGGAGAGGATATCATGACAATTAGTACATTAGCAAGTTCATATAAATTAACTAAAACAGAGTATCAATATTATAAATATGTATTTGAAATGGATAAATTACAAGAAAAATTAGAGAAAATGAATAGTAGAATATTTTCTCTTGAATTTAGAAAAAACAATAGCACATTTAGAAGAATTCAAAGTGAAATAAGTTTAATAGAATATGAAAAAAATTGTAGTAATCTAAATATAATTAAAGAATATGCAGGAGATATAAAAAAACATAAAATTAAATATAAGTTATTTCCTTCTAAAAGAATTAAAAGAAAAAAACAGTATGAAAATGACATTCAAAAGAATAGTATTATATTTGATTCACAAATAAATGTATTAAAAGATTGTAATAAAAAAGCTTTAGAAGATGAACAACAAGAAAATGAGAAAATTAATAAACAAATAAGATTATTATCTATCCAAAGAATAAGTATAGAACATCAAATGGAATTTTTAAGAAAAGAATATTATGGAGATAGTTTTTTTGAAGAAAAAACTAATTCAAAAATTAAGAGAAAAGCATAACTTTTCTCTTTTAATTTGCAATATCTACGTATGTATCATTTAAACATCTAATAGCACATATACAATTTAGATTTATAGTAAAGAAACTATTTGTTGTTAAATATGGGATTGTTGCTGATGTAGTTTCATCGGTATTTTCAGTTAATACTCTAAAAGTGGCACAGCAACCATCTATTTTTTCAATTCTAAAAACGCTAGAACATACTACTCCTTCATCACCACAAGTGCTATCTGTTTTAGTAGTTGGCATTGTCCATGGTGTTAATCCATTGCTAAAAGTAGTATAAAGCATTACTGGTCTAGTATTAAGTCCTATAATTGATGTTCCATTACCAAGAAAACCACGATCACAACAATCTAAACATTTATCATCTATACAAGCTGCATTTTTTTGAAGTATAGCTATAACTTTTAATATTTCAGAAATGCATCCACAAGTTTGATTTTCACACATATATTTTCCACCCTTTCTTTTCATATGTATTATATTCACTAAGTAAAAAGTTGTGTGAACAAGTGTCCATTTTTAATAACAAATACATATATTAATGTGAGGAGTGATAACATGTATGAAATATATCAAATGCCTAATGATCAAACTATAGAAGAATTAAGTAATAATTTAGGTATTGATTTAACACTATTAAAAAACATAAATGGTATTAGAGATAATAAATATTTAGAAGCAAGTAGTTATATTATTATTCCTAAAAGAGAAAATGATAATTTTAAAACTTATATTGTCCAAACAGGAGATACAATTATAGATATTGCAAATAAAAATAATTTAGATTACTTACAACTTTTAGAATTAAATGGCCTAGATAAAGAAGAATATATTTATCCTGGACAGGAAATATTAATACCTAATAATATTTTATTTTGGATAACTAAAGATAATAATACACTTGAAGATATTGCTAATAAATTTAATACAACAATAGAAGAAGTAATAAAAAATAATAAAAATATATATTTAAAGCCTGAACAATTATTTATTTTGAAAAAAAGAACTTAAAAGTCTTTTTTTTTACTAGTTAATATTATATAATTATTAGTGTATATTGGAGGTAAAAATGAAAAAAATTTTTTTAAGTCTAGTATGTATTTTAACAGCATTAATTTGTGTAACAGGTTGTAATAATAAATTAAAAACATATGAAGAAGTTAATTATAATAAATTAATGGAAATGTTAGATAAAAAAGAATCATTTGCTTTATTTGTGGGTTCAAGTGAATGTAGTCATTGTGCTACGTATAAAGTAACACTAGAAAAATTTATAAGTGAATATCAAGTAAAAGTATATTATATTAATATTCTTGATTTAAGTACTGATGAATATAATCATTTTATTTCATTAATTAATTTTGGTGGTTCAACACCAACAACTGTATTTATTACTGATGGTGAAGAAAAGACAATTTATAATCGTATTATTGGTTCTGTAGATTATAGTAAAGTAGTTTCAAAATTTAAATCTGCAGGATATATAGATTAGGAGCGATATAATGAATAAAGATATTGAAGTGATGAACTTTGATGAAGAAAAAAATAAGAGTAATTTAAATTTTAGTGTTATAGAGAGTTATGGCGAAGATTTAACTGCCAAAACATATATTACTAATCCCGCAATTGCTCGTGAAGAAGAAATTAAAAAATTAATGATAGTATTAATGACTCCTGAAAAATCTGGATTGTTAATAGGAAAACCAGGTATTGGTAAAACAGCAATCGTAGAAGGATTATCATATTTGATTCAAAAAGGTGAAGTTCCCAATGCTTTAAAAGGCTATCGTATTATAAAATTTAATTCTACTGCTCTTGTAGGAACTATTACTATGAATGGTGAAGAAAAAATGATTATGAGTTTATTTGTTTCAGAAGCAAAAAAACTTTCAAAAACTATTTTATTCATAGATGAAATTCATACCCTTATGGGAGCTAAGAATGCTGGACCACTTGATTTAGCTAATATTTTAAAACCAGGACTAGATCGTGGTGAAATAAAACTTATAGGTGCAACAACAACTATTGAATATGATACATATGTAATTCGTGACCGTGCATTCTTACGTCGTTTTGATCGTATTGATGTAGAAGAACCAGATGAAAAAACAACAACTAAAATTTTAATAGGAACACTTCCTAAGATTGAAAAACAAACAGGTATAAGATTTAAATATAGAGATTATGTAGCTGAGCAAGTTATTGATTCAATTGTAAGTGCAACTTCAGAATTTAAACGTGTATATGGCTTATCAGCAATGTATCCAGATGTATCACTATCTGTATTAACACAAGCTTTTTCATATGCATTGTTATCTAATAAAGATGAAGTAGATTTAATGGATGTATATAATGCTATTAAAAATAGTAAGAGAATTTATCCTGATAGTATAGTAAAAGAACTAGCAGCTTTTAGGACAAAATTTGAAAAACTTTGTGAAAAAGAAAATATAACTCTTCCAATTGTTACATTGGAAGAAATAAGTACAGATATTCGTGATTAGAAAGGTAAATTATGAGAAAAATACCAATTAAAAACTATTTACTATTATTTATATTACTTGCTGTATCAGCATTTGTAATTTTATTGATTTTCAATCTTTTTGATACTAAGAAAAAAGAAAATAGTAGTGATTTTAAACAATTAAACTTCGGAGAATTAGATAATTATATCATTGAAAATCCAGATGTAATTATTTATTTTGCAACTACTGATTCAATACAAAATAAATATTATAAAAAATTTAAAGATTTTGTTAATAAAAACTATATAACTAATAATGTCATATTTATTGATAATAAAGATATTTCTAATAAAGATTTTTCAAAATTCATTAGCAACTATTTAAATAAAGATACTAATATAACATTAAAAGATTATTTAATTATTATGGATGAACAAAAAATATATACTATTATTCCAATAGATAATGAAAATCCTAATATGGATATTATTAAAAATATATTGATAGAAATAGGTGTATTATAATGATTCATGTTGTTTTATATGAACCTGAAATACCTCAAAATACAGGAAATATAATGCGTACTTGTGCTGGAACAGGTACGCACTTACATTTAATTAGACCACTTGGTTTTTCTTTAGATGAAAAAAGTATTAAAAGAAGTGGTGTTAATTATATAGAAAATTGTAATTATGATGTATATGATAATTTTGAGGAATTTAAGAGCAAAAATAAAGGAGAGTTTTTTTATTTAACAAGATATGGCAAAAAAACTCATTCTGATTTTGATTATAAAAGTATAGATAAAGATATTTATTTAATATTTGGAAAAGAAAGTACAGGTATACCAAAAGAAATATTAAGTGAACATATTGATAGATGCTTTCGTATACCAATGAATGAAAATATAAGGGCTTTAAACGTATCAAATGCTGTTGCAGTAACTTTATTTGAAGTATTAAGACAACTTGATTATCCAAATTTATCTAGAACTGAAATATTCAAAGGAGAAAACTATTTAGAACAATAAGTTGAAATTATATTTAAAACGTGTTATTATATATGAGAGAATAGAAAGTAGGGATTATATGAGTACTGATGAAATACTTAATTTCTTTATTGAATATAAAGTTTGGTTTATAGTTGGTTTTTCTGTTATTGTTTTAGCTATAATTGGCTTTATTGCAAATAAGAAAAAGTGGTTACCAGGTTCAAAGAAAAAACAATTAACAGAAGAAGAAACAGAAACACTTGAATTTTATGATGGTAAAGAAGTAGCACAAAATGATGCTGGGATTAATAATGAAGCACCAGTTGTGGGAGAAAATTTAGAAAATATTCCAGACAATGATACAAATTATGAAGTTGAAAATAATATTGATAATACTAATTCAAATGATATGACTAGTGATAATTTGAACTTGTATGTCACAAATGATTCATTACAAGAACCAGAAAATAATATGGCCAATGATTTACCACAAGAACAGGTAAATAATATTGATAACGATTTTTCTTTTGAAAAAAATGATTTTGTAGATAATTCATATGATTCTTCAAATGATGATGTTGATATTAATGCTGAAAAAGAAGCACAAGAAATTGAAAATGAATTAAATGAAAGTAACGTTTGGCTTGCTCATGATGATGAAATATTTGAAAATGAAGTTAGCTCATATAATGATGAAATAAAGGAAGATAATGTAGAAAATTCTGCTCCAACTGAGACAAAAGTTTCTGAACCAGTAGAACCTGTTTATGAAACAACACCAGTTGTACCGGTATATGAAGAAGCACCAATGATTACACCTTTATATGATAATAATGAAGAAGAAAAAAATGAAGATGTTGTTCATGAAAATATAGAGGCAGAACCTAAATTAGAAACTGAAGAAACTGTCTCAGAAGAAAAAAATAATGAAAATGATTCTTTAGAAGAAACAATTGAAAATGAAAATGTTACTTCAAAAGAAGCAAATGAAAATGAAAATGTTACTTCAGAAGAAGCAAATGAAAATGAAAATGTTACTTCAGAAGAAGCAATTGAAAATGAAAGCATTAATGCAGCTGAAAAAAAAGATGAAAATATTGTGTCTGAAGAAAATAAAAATGCCGATAACGATTTAGATTTTCCAGATTTTGAACTTCCAAAATTTGAAGCACCAGATCCAATTTCATTTTCAACAGTTGATGAAGATATTGATAGATTAAATGATATGAATTTTTCTGAGGATGAAAGTATCGATATTGATTCAAAGCCAGTTTCTGATAAACTTGAAGATACAATGCAAATTAGTTATGAACAATTAAAATCTATGGTTGATGATATAATTTCTGAAAATAAATTAATCAAGGAAACAGATGAAATTCCTGATAAAAAAACAGAAGAATCAACTATTGCTGAAAATGATGAAAAAACATCAAATGTTGAAGAAAACAATGCTACTGAAGAAATAGAACAACAAGATGATGAGGACGATGTTTGGAAATTTTAAACATCGTCTTTGATATTTACTTAAGGAGGTATTTATGACATTTAATGATATGATGGCACTAATAAAGAAATTTATTGATGTTTTATTAGTTTGGATGGTTCTTTATTATATATTAAAGAATCTTAGAAAAAATGTTAAAATGATAATGCTTTTTAAAGGTATTTTAATTATTTTGATTCTTAAAATAATAAGTGATTTATTAAATTTAGTTACAATAGGATATTTACTTGATTATATGATAATGTGGGGACCACTTGCTCTTATTATCATATTTCAACCTGAAATTAGAAATGTACTAGAACAACTTGGTAGAAGTCAATTACTAGGTAGACATAAAGTACTTACTGTTGATGAAAGAGAAAAAGTAGTTTATGAAATAATACAAGCTGTTGAATATTTAAAACGTTCAAGAATAGGTGCTCTTATTATTATAGAACGTGATAATAGTTTGTCAGAATATATTGAAAAATCTAAAAAATTGTATGCAGATATTTCAAGTGAATTATTAATTTCTATTTTCTTTCCTAATAATCCATTACATGATGGTGGAGTTATTATTCAAGGAGATAAAATTACAAGTGCTGGAGCTGTATTTCCAACAAGTGATAATTTAAAGATAAGTAAAAGATTAGGAACTAGACACCGTGCTGCATTAGGAATATCAGAAGAAACAGATTGTATTTCATTAATTGTTTCAGAAGAAACAGGACGTCTTTCAATGGCAATTTCAGGAGAATTACATTATAATTTAACTGTTGATGACTTTAAAATGATGCTTCTTGATGAATTAAGACCTAAAAAGACAATCTTAATGAATGAAGAAGATGAAGAAGTAAGTGAGGATGATAATAATGAAGCTGTTTAAGAGTATTGCACGTTTTATTGATAAAAAAATTGTCGTTCCAATTACAAGAGTAGTTGTAAAAATTACAGGTGGATTTGATAAATCAGGTAAACACTTTGAAACTTGGCTTTCAAAATCTAATACATTATTATTTATTTCATTATTTTTGGCTATTACAATTTTTATAATAATTGATCAAAAAATAATTTTCTTTAATGAAAGTTCAGCTGAGGTTTTAAAAAGTCAACCAGTTAATGTAGTATATAATGAAGAGGCATATGTTGTAGAAGGATTACCAGAAACAGTAGATATTACTCTTATAGGTAGTAAAACAGACTTATATATTGCTAAACAATCAGTTTCTAATGAAGTAAAAGTAGATTTATCAAAATTAAAACCAGGACAACATAAGATTGAAATAAAATATAATCAAGGGAATAGTTCTATTGATTATAGAGTTAATCCATCAGTTGCAACTGTAATTATTTATCCAAAAGTATCTGAAACAAAAATATTAACAATTGATTTATTAAATAAAGAATCATTAGATGATAAACTTACAATTGATAAGACAACAGTTGCTAGTGATAGAGTAATTGTTAAAGGAACAGAAGCTCAAATTAAACAAGTAGCTATTGTAAAAGCATTAGTAGATATTAAAAACTTAAATATTAAAAATGAAGGTGTTACTACTGTTGAAAGTGTGCCAATTCGTGCATATGATTCAACTGGAAATATTGTTGATGTAGAATTAGTACCAAGTAAAATTAATGTTGATGTAAGTGTATCATCACCTAGTAAGGAAGTTCCAATTAGAATTATTCCAGAAGGTGAAGTTGCGTTTGGTCTTGCTATTTCATCAATTGAACAAAGTGATAAGACAGTAACAATTTATGGTACAGAAGAAGCTCTTAAAGAAATTACTTCAATTAATGTACCAGTTGATGTTTCAAATCTAAAAGAAGGAAATCAATTTAAGATTGAACTTGAAAAACCAGTTGGTATACGTTCTATGAGCGTAAATAATATCACAGTTAAAGTTCAAGTAAGTAGTTCTACAGACATTGATATACCAAATGTAAGAATAAATGCTATTAATTTAAATCCAGCATATAGTGTTCAAGCTAAGAGTGAAAATGATTTTGTAGTAACTGTTAATGTTAAAGGTGTTGAAAGTGTAATTAATAAGATTACAGCTGATGATATCAATGCATTTATTGACTTAACTGGATATACTCCTGGAACTTATGAAGTTGAAGTTCAAGTAGAAGGTACAGATTCAAAGATTAATTATGTTTCTAAAACTAAAAAAGTTAATATAATTATTCTTGAAAATTAAAAAAAGAGATTGAAAAATCTCTTTTTTTTTGATATCATATTGTATGAAAGAATAAAGGGAGGTCGTACTATGAAGATCGAATTATTAGATAGTAAAGGTGTTCCATTTAGTTTAGTTAGATATTTTAATTTTAATAATCTTCAACTATTAATATATGTAACAAATGAAACACTTGATGAACAAGGCCGTTCAACTATTTATATATCAAAAATTGAAAATAATGGGGTATTATCAGCAAATGTAGTTCCAGATGGAGAATGGGATATTGCTAAAAATATAATTAAGGATATTGTTAATGCAAATAAAAATGGACAACCATTACCAGTTGTTGATTTAGATTATAATAATCTTGAAGGTATACAAATTAATGGTTCTAAAGCTTTAAAATTAATGTCAAACTATGTAGAAATATTAAAAGCTAATCAACCTATATTTGAAAAGGCTATTGTAAATAATATGGTTAATAATTCAGAACCAACTGGAAATTTTGAAAATGTAATTACTGATAATGTTGTATCTTTTGATCAAAATCCTGGTATGTCAGTTTTTACACAGCCACCAGTATTTGAACAACAACCAGAACCTACAGTTCAACAATATCAACCAATTCCAGAAACTCAAGCCCCAGTATTTGAACAACCTGTTCAAAATACAGTAGATTCAATGAATCAACCATTTCAACCAGTTCAAGATAGTGTAGTTACTAATATTCAGCCAGTTCAAAAATTTAATAATAGTTATACACCATCAGTAAATGATAATATATCTGCTGCTGAAGATTATCAAAAATTATATTTTGAACAATTAGAACTTAATGAACAATTAAAATTAAAAATAGAAGATTATGAAAATAAATTGGAAACTTTAAAAAGTATAATTAATGAATAATTATACTTTTTTTCATATAATTAATTGGTGGTTATTGTGATAAATAATGTTCTTAAATATTTTTATAATATAGATATTTCTGAATTAACTAACAAAAATGATAACTTAATATTTAATATAGGAAATAGCAAATACATATTTAGTAGATTAAATAGATCAAAAGAAGAACTAATGGAAATATATAATATTACAATAGTTTTATTAAATCATAATATACCATGCCATGAAATAGTTTTTAATCAAAATGGAGAATTAATTACGTATGTTGATCAAATACCATATGTATTACTTAAAAGTAATATTAATTCAAATGATATAATCACTTATAATGATGTAATTATGTTTGCAATTAAAACATCTAATATATGGCAGGAAAAATATATAAAAAGAAATAACTGGAAAGAATTATGGATAAATAAAATAGATAATTTAAATTACAAAATTAAATTTCAAAAAGAAAATAATAATATATATTATTTTAATTATTTAGAAGGAGTGGTTGAAAACTGTATTCAATATATAAATGAAATAAATATAGAAAATAATAATGTATTATCAATATGTCATAAAAGAGTAACTATTGATACAACATATGAAGAATTTTATAATCCATTAAATTTTATTATAGATTATAATTGCCGTGATGTTGCTGAATATTTAAAATCTAAATTATTTAAAAATATAAATATAGAATATGAAATAAAATACTGGATTGAATTGCCAAAAAGAATGATATATGAAGTAGAACTATTTTTTGTTAGATTATTATTTCCAAGTTATCAATTAGATATATTTGAAAAAGAAAGAATAGTTAGTAATATAAATTTAAATAAAAAGTATGAAATAGAAATAAAAAAATATATGAATTAATTTCTTCATATATTTATTTACCAAATATTAATTGGCTTCATCTTCAGTAACATTAATTACTTCTTTGACAGTTGGTAACATTTCTTTAATTGCGTATTCAATACTATCTTTGATTGTATAATCAACTAAAGAACAGTTTTGACAAGCTCCCATTAGTTTTACATATACAATATTGTTTTCATATTTAACAAATGATACATCTCCACCATCACTAATAAGAAATGGTCTAATTTTTTCAATTGTATCAATAATAATTTCTTCATCTGTCATAAAATCACCAAAGTAATTATACAAAAAAAATAAATATTAGTAAAGACATAAGCAAAATAATGTGTTATAATCAAAGTGGTGGTTTTATGAAATATGAAATTGGGAAGAAAATAATTGGCATTGTTTCAGGTATTACAGAATATGGTATTTTCGTAAAATTTGAAGATTCGTATACAGGACTTATTCATATTTCTGAAATATCTGATCGTTTTGTTAATAATATACATAATGTTGCTAAAGTAGGCGACAAAATAAAAGTAAAAGTTATAGAAATTGATCATGACAATAATCATTTAAAATTAAGTATCAAAAATTTTAATTATAAGAATATTAATAAGGATACTAAAATAATTGAGACAGCAAGTGGATTTAATACATTAGCTAGTAAGAGAGATTTTTGGATAAAACAATATTTAAAAACAAAAAAAATCACAAATACTATTGACATGTGACTTAATAAATGTTATATTTAATTACGTTGACATACGGGCGATTAGCTCAGTTGGTTAGAGCACCTGCCTTACAAGCAGGGGGTCATAGGTTCGAGTCCTATATCGCCCACCATTATGCCGAAATAGCTCAATTGGTAGAGCAACTGACTTGTAATCAGTAGGTTGTGGGTTCAAGTCCTATTTTCGGCACCATTTTGGAGGGATAGCGAAGTGGCCAAACGCGGCAGACTGTAAATCTGTTCCTTCGGGTTCGATGGTTCAAATCCATCTCCCTCCACCACGGAGAACTGAAAAGAACTGGAAGATGTTCTTTTTTTTGTTGATTGATATAATATAAACATTTTATTGAAATACTACCTTTATCAATATATAATAATATTATAGGAGGTATAACAATGAATAGAGTATATTTAAAAGAAAGAGCTAAAGTAGCATTTAAAAGAAACTACTGGTTATGTGTTTTAGTAGCATTAATACTTGCTGTTATCACAGGTGCATCTTTAGGAAGTAGTGCAGGTAGTAGAAGTATTAAAGATGGCTATGAAAGAGGAAGACAAGAAAGTAGTTATCGCTATGAAGCAAGGATGAAAGAAAGTGCCAACGTATTAGATGCAGCAGCACCTATATATGGCGACACAGAATTAGGAGAAAAAGTGGCAATCGCAACAGCTATAGGAGTAGGCGTTTTTGTTGTTATAATTATTATTCTTATAGCAGTAGCCATTGGAATGGCAATTTCGGTTTTTGTCACAAATGTCTTAGAAGTTGGCGCACGAAAATTCTTCTTAGATAATAGCGCTGAACCAGTAAAAATTGATGCTCTTGGCTATGGTTTTGAAGGTGGACATTACTTGAATGTTGTTAAAGTAGGATTCATGAAAAACTTATATATATTCCTATGGTCATTACTATTTATAATACCAGGTATTATTAAATCATATGAGTATTACTATGTTTCATATTTATTAGCAGAAGATCCTAATCTAGACTATAAAAAGGCTCTAGAGATGAGTAAAGAAATGACTGATGGACATAAGTGGGATATCTTTGTACTTGAACTATCATTCTTAGGATGGCGTATTCTTGGAGCAATTACTTTCCAAATGGTAAACATCTTCTGGACTAACCCATATCAGTATGCAACAGAAGCTGAACTTTATTTATATGCAAAAGATGATTATAGAGAGTTTGTAGAAGTAAAAAAAGTTGAAGAAGAAAAACCAGTTGCAAAAGCTAAACCAAAAACAACTAAAACAACCAAAGCAAACACTAAAAAGAAAACAGAAAAATAGTATTTAGGCGAGATGCAAATGAAACAAGATGAAAAAAAATCCAATAAAAATACTAAATTGATAATTATATTGGTCGCTCTAATAATGGGAGTTCCCGTTATTGTTCTGTTTTTGTTTGGATTTATAGGATTTATAACAGTAGGCAATAGATTTTCTTCAGCTAAAGCTAGTCTTTTTCAGTCTACAGCAATGTCACTATTGAAATATGCATATAATGAGAGTTACATAAGTAAAAATTATAATATAGATTGTAAGAGTCTAGATTCTTATAAAGATGAGGACATAAAAGCATGTAATATTATCTTTGATATTAATGGTAAGCCGTTTGCGACTATCATTGAAGGGAACGGAATTTATAAAGGATATTGTGTATATAATGGTACTATGACTAATGTCTCTGTTGTTAAATGTAGGTAATATAAATAAAAAGGATGTTAATTTGACATCCTTTTTTATTTTTGATACAATAGTATTCCGTCACGTAAAAAAGAGGTGTTTTAAATTATGTTTTACGATGAAAAACAAGCTATGGATGCGTGCAAAGAAAATCCACTGCTCATATTTGATTTCATTAAAATGGGGTATAAGGGTTTGGTTGATAAATTATTAGCAAAAGAAATTGTTAATGTAAATATGAAAGATGAAAATAATACAGATGTTATTTCAACTTTGTTAATGAGAAATTGGAACGATTTAGTTCTAAAATATATGAAGAAAAAATCATGGAATGTTAATAGTCAAAATAATGATGGCGATACATTTGCACATATCTTAGTTACTAAGAAATATTTAGATGTATATCCAATTGTTGAAACATTACTAAAAAAAGAAAATTTAGTTCCTAATTTAAGAAATAAAAAAGGTGAAACTATTCTTGATAGAGCTATCAATAGCAATTATATTTCTATAACTGCAAAGATATTATCAGATGAAAGATTTAATAATATTGATTTAGTATCATTTAGAAATTTATATGAGAACTATATTAAAAATGATAATTATGGTAAATATTCTAAGATTAGTAATTTAGAAATTATAGTAGATAATCTACAAGAAAAGAAGTTACATCCTAATATAAAGAAATTATTAAATTTAATAGTTGTTAACTATGAAGTTATTAAAGATGAAGTAGAAAACAATAATATTAGTTTTTTAGATACTTTAGTTAATAATTATATTGATAATGTTATTTCCTAAATACAACTTTACAGTTGTATTTTTTTTAATTATAATTAACTTTGATTGGAAGTGGTATTATGCATACACCTGATTTAAATTTAGCACGTAAGAGAACAAATAATAGTGTTGAAACAATTAATTTTTGTTTTAATTCTGATTTAAGAGGAATTGCTAAAGATAAAAAATATTGTTTAAAGACTTATGGCTGTCAGATGAATGAACATGATAGTGAAAATATTAAAGCTTTACTAGAAGAAATGGGATTTAAAGAAAGTAGTACTATGACTGGAGCAGATTTAATCATTTTAAATACTTGTTCTATTCGTGAAAACGCTCATAATAAAGCATTTGGCATGCTTGGTAGAATTAAAAAGATAAAAGAATCTAATAAAGATTTAATTGTTGGAATAATGGGATGTATGGCCCAAGAAGAAGTTGTTGTAAATGAAATTATGAACAAATATAAATGGGTTAGTTTTGTATTAGGTACTCATAATATTAATGAACTTCCAAATACTATTTTTAATCTTCTAAAAAATAATAAACTCACTATTGAGGTATATAGTAAAGAAGGAGAAATAGTAGAGGGATTACCTAGTGTTAGAAATAATAAATATAAAGCCTTTGTTAATATTATGTATGGCTGTGATAAGTTTTGTACATATTGCATTGTTCCATATACTAGAGGTAAACAAAGAAGTAGAAAAAAAGAAGATATTATTAATGAAGTAATAGATTTAAAAAATAAAGGATATAAAGAAGTTACACTATTAGGTCAAAATGTTAATGCTTATGGTAAAGATCTAAATATCAATTATACTATGAGTGACTTATTACAAGATGTTGCTAATACTGGCATTGATAGAGTTAGATTTATGACTAGTCATCCTTGGGACTTTACTGATGAGATGATAGATGTTATTGCTAATAATCCCAATGTCATGCCACATATTCATTTACCTGTTCAATCTGGCAGTGATAAAGTTTTAAAAATGATGGGAAGAAGATACACTAAAGATGAGTATATTGCTTTAGTTAAAAAGTTAAGGGAAAAGATACCTAATCTTTCATTAACGACTGATATAATTGTTGGTTTTCCAACTGAAACACTAGAAGACTTTAATATGACATTAGATTTAGTTAAAGAAATAAATTATGATTTAGCATACACATTCATCTTTTCCAAAAGAGTTGGAACACCAGCTTACAATATGAAAGATGAAACTAGTTTAGAAGAAAAGAATAGAAGGCTTCAAGAGTTAAATTATTATATTAATAGTGCAGCTAATTTAAAAAACAAAGATTATGTTGGAAAGAAAGTTAAAGTATTAATAGAAGGATTTAGTGAAAAAGATAAGTCTAAATTAATGGGTTATACTGAAACTAATAAACTAGTAAATGTAACGGGTGATAAAGATAATATTGGTAAGATTGTAGATGTAAAAATAACTGACTATAAAACATGGAGTTTAGATGGCAAAATAGTATAATAAATGTTGATTTTAGAACTTATACGTGATATTATTTAAATATAAGGAGGATATAGATATATGGATGGAACTTATAGCGATGCATACAATGCTGGTTATGCTATGGGACAAGCTTTCAGAATGAGCACACCAATGTTAATATTTTCATTAGTTGTTGCAGTATTTTCAATCGTTTGTATGTGGAAAGTATTTAAGAAAGCTGGCCGTAATGGTTGGGAAGCAATCGTTCCTATTTACAATATTGTAGTTTTATTCCAAATTTCTGGAGTTAATCCACTACATATTTTATGGTTACTTTTACCATTCGTTGGTTCAATTGTTTTCTTAGTTTTCGCAATCAAAGCTTACGTTAATTTATCTAAGAGCTTTGGTAAGAGTACTGGATTTGCTGTTGGATTAGTTTTATTAAGTACTATCTTCATGGCAATTTTAGCCTTCGATAGTAGTACTTATACAGCTTTACCTGAAGCTAAGTAAAAAAATGCATTTAATGCATTTTTTTTATGTATTAATATTAATCTAATTATTCACTTCATATTATATATTAGGAGGATGGATGAACATATGAGAAAAGATTTGCCAAAATTATACAAAGGGAATGTTTTACATGAAGTGAATAATAATATTTATTATTCTTCTTTGGAAAATAAAGAAAATATTGGTAAACAAGTTACAATTGATGAGTTATTTGCTAATTATTCTTATATCTTTAAAATAGATGTAATAATAAAAACGAAAGTTAAAGAATATCATACTAAAATTGCCGGTAAGATAGGGGATAGTATCATAACATTAGATAATGATGTTATACCTATTAAAGAGATAATAAGTATAATTGTTTTATCAAAATAAAAAAAGCATTGTGCTTTTTTTATATACAACTTACAAAAGTATCATCTAGGCACTTAATTGCCCCAAGACAATCTAAATTAACTGTGAAAAAAGAATTAGTAGCAACATAAGGATTAGGTGATTCTGTGTCAGGATTAGGTGCTAATACACGACAAGTACAACAACAACCTTCTTGAGCCTCAACTCTAAAAACACTACTTGTATCATCAGTGCCATTTAAAGTATATGGCATAGTTAATAGAGTATTATTGCAACATGTATATAATGTAATAGGCCTTGTATTATAACATCCATTTGTTAAACAAGGTCCTAAAAAAGGTTTATCACAAGAGTCTAGTGTATCATCAATTACTTGACTTCTTTTTTGTAAGTTAATAATCGTACATAAGATGTTACTTAAGCCAGAACAGTTATTATTTTCCATTTATCCTCCTTTATAAACAACTGATATATGTATCAGCTAAACATCTAATAGCACAAGTACAATCTAAATTTATACTAACAAAATCATTAGTTGTAACATAAGGATTAGGTGAGGTTTGATCAGGATTAGGAGCTAATACACGACAAGTGCAAGAGCATCCATCAACTTTCTCAACTCTTAGTACTGATGAAGTACCTACAACTTTTTCTTCTTCATAAGTTGTAGAGTAGGGAAATGAGAGTACAGAACCAGTACAATTATATAAACTTAGTGGTCTTGTGTTATATGAAAGACAGCTATTTTGTCTTCCTAAAATGGGACTATCACAAGTATTTTGGATATTTTCCACTTTATTACAATTATTTTGTAGAATGACAATAGTATTCAATATATCACTTATACAACAATTGTTATTTGACATATTATTCCACCCCTTTATTTGTTCTAATATAAGATATTCTAAATATTTCTCTTTGGTGTCTTATTAATACCTATACAATATAGTTTATGATATGTATTTTTAAAATTTAATATAAAACTTTCTTTTTTCTCATCTTTATAGTATAATTTTTACAGGTGATAAAATGAAATATGAATATATTATAATTGCCATTATACTTATTATTTTGTTGTTAGCGGTTATCAAAGCTAATAAAAAAGATGTTAAGTTAGATATGAATAAATTAGTTGAATATCTTGGCGGTAAAGATAATATTTTAGATGTTGAATATAACTTATCTAGATTTATTGTTACTCTAGAAGATATAACTAAAGTAAACAAAGAAGCTATTCAAAAACTAGGAGCTAGAGGAATAGTAGAGATAGATAATCAACTTAAAATTATACTTGGATCTAATTCTAAACAGTTAAAAAAGTATATTGACGACATGAAGCGATAAAAAAATCGCTTTTTTTCTTTTTTTCGACAAAATACGACATACTATTTTGTTATATTAAAAGAAAGAAGGTGATAGCATGCAAATATTTTATTATCTTATTAAGACAATTGTTTTTATTTGTTTTCCGTTACTAATATCAATAATATGTATTGCCTATAATAATAATCTAAATAAAAAAGAACAAGATATTATTCATGAAGTAGCGATTCTATCATCTTTCTATTTAACGGCAAAATTTATTGAACCAGACAATATGTTTTATTTACTTTTTATTAATATTCCACTTCTTATGAGTTTTTTAAGAAAAAGTAAAGGATTATCCTTAATTTTATCATTAGTATTAGCTTTGTATTATCATTTATCATTTGATTTTAACTTATACTTGGTTCTTCTAGAATATATGTTTTACTATGTTTTCTTTCTTTATTTTTTAAGAAAAAAACTGACATCAGAAATTATTATTAATTGTTTTTCAATTCTAAAGGGATTAATCATAGCATTTGAAGTTCATATTTTAAGAATTAATAATTATGGTGATTTAAAAACCATTTTTATAATCTTTTTAGCTATGACTATTTTTTATATTTTGTCTTATGGTATTTTATTTGTTTTAAAAAAGGGAAAGGAAGCAATCGAACTAAATAAAGTATTAAAGGAATTAGAAAATGAAAGAATAATTAAAAATTCTTTATTTAAAATTACTCATGAAATAAAAAATCCTATTGCGGTATGCAAAGGATATTTGGACATGATGGATTATAATAATCCCAATCAAGTAGAAAAATATAGTACTATTATAAAGTCAGAACTTAATAGATCCTTAGTTATCATGGATGATTTTGTAGATTATTCAAGGATAAAAATAAAGCCAGATATTATGGATATTATCTTGCTATTAGAAGATGTAACTGATTCAATGATATCATTATTTAAAATTAACAAATGTAAGTTAATAAAGGATATTTATGATGATGAAGTATTAATATATGGTGATTATGATAGATTGAAACAAGCACTTGTAAACATTATTAAAAATGCTATTGAAGCATCAAAAGATAAAAAGAGTGTTCACATTACTACTAAATTACTAAAGAATAATATTATAATTAAAATAAAAGATAATGGAGTAGGTATAAAGAAAGAGGACTTAGATCACATTGGTGAACTATTTTATACTACTAAAGAAAAAGGAACTGGGCTCGGGATAAGTCTATCTAAAGAGATAATTAATGCCCATGATGGAGAACTAAACTATGAGTCAACATTGGGAAAAGGAACAGAAGTAACTATTAAATTACCAATAAAAAACTAACTAAAAATAGTTAGTAATAAATAGGATATGTATTATAAATTGGATATTGATAAGGATATCTATATGGATAAGGTCTATATATTAAAGGCGCTGCTAATAATCCTGCTGCAAATGGTAAAATAAAGCCCCCATTAAAATTATTGTTTTGTGGTGGACGTCTAAAATTATTATACATAAAAGTCTCCTTTCAATTTATTTTATGCCATTGTTAATAAGATGTTAAAAAAAGAAATATTGCTATTTCTTTTTTATTCTATATAAATTGATACTAGGAACACTATTAAATCTTACTTTTAAGGTACTTGTACCAATACCATTAGATATGTAAATATCTTTATTATTGATATTGTAATAAGGTTTATATAATTTCTTACTGCCATATGGTAAGGCAATTGGTTTAATTAAAGGTAGTCTTACTTGACCATTGTGTGAATGACCTGCAAGTATTAAATCACAATCATATTTATAAATAAATTCATAAATATAATCTGGTTCGTGAGTTAGAATTATTCGATAATTTACATCTTTAATACTTTCATCATCTAGTTTTTCCATACTTGGTTTGCCAATAGTTAAATCATCTGTTCCATAAATTAAGATAGGGCTATTATCTAAGTTATAAATAAGATCGTAATCATTTTTTAAATAAACAAAATCACTATCAGTCATTATTTGTTCAAAATACTTGTTTGTTTCATCGTGGTTGCCAATTACAGAGTATTTACCTAAGTTAGATTTAAGCCTTTTTAATTCACGAGTTAGTAACTTAACTTCATCATCTTTTAAAGTATATTTTCTTTCAACTAAATCTCCTGTAAAGACAATAATATCTGGTTCTAAACCATTTATCTTATCTACAACCTTTTTTAACTCATTTTCCATTATAGTACTACCATAGTGAAGATCACTAAAATGAACTATTTTTAAGCCATTATAGTTTTCGGTTATATCTTTGTTAGTTGTAACAGTATGTTCGTGTACTTTTAATCTATATGGTTCAATTGTAAAAGCATAAACTATAGTTAAAATAAATAATAGTAAAAGTCCCCATAACAACTTTTTAAATTTGACTTTAGCTTTTTCTCTTTGCTCTTGTATTTTTTCTTCTTTTTCTTCTTTTAACTTCTTTTCAGTTCTTTCTAATCTACTTGCCATATAATCACCTCATTTAATGCAGTAAAAGCGACATAATTACTAAAATAGTATTATGAAACGCATGAAATAAAATTGGTACAAAAATATTTTCTTCTTTAACATACATCAGTGCAAACATACTTCCTACAGCCCCATAAGGAATTATATATAAAAGTTCTGTTGGACTAGTAGCGTTAGCGAGTGTATGAATATAACCAAATAATAATCCACTCATAATGATGAAAACAATATTAGTTGGGAAAACATTTCTTAAAGTTTTACGAAACAATATTTCTTCAATGAATGGTGCAAAGATACAAGCACTATAAATCATATATAGGGGAGCTTTATGTAACTCTTCCTGGACAATTTGTTCATTAACAGCGGCACCTCTATTGATCATAATTGATATAAATATATTAGAAAACATCATAACTATCAAGCCTATTAAGTAATATCTAATGTTCCTATTTATAAGACTAAGGCCCTTATCTTTAAATTCCTTTAGCTCTTTTTTTAAACTTTTACGATAGATAATAATAATTATTATCATATATAAGATGCCGGAAAATACTGTTAATAAGTGTTTAGTACTATCAGGTAAATTATTCATATCTAAGTTAAAGATTAATATTGGTATAAATGCAAATATAGTGTATATCAAGTAACTGCCAATAAGTAAAAAATTTTTTAAAACATCTATGAACTTTTTAATAATAATCACATCCGTTACTCATTCTATTTTTTATTATAGCAAATAATTAGCACAAAATAAAGCACGCAGGATTGAAAGTTGAGACTGTTTTGATAATTTGATAATAAAGTTCTTGTAAAATAACTATAATATGTTATAATATTTTCGGACATCGAAGTGGGAATACCCACTTTTTGTGTTATAATTTGACAATTTGGAGGTATAAAAAAATGAATGGGGAAGAATTTTTAAAAGCAGTAGATCATTTAGAAAAAGAAAAACATATTGATCGTAATATTATATTTGAAACGATGGAATTAGCACTTGCATCTGCCTATAAAAAAATGGGTGATGAAAAAGCTAAGGTTATAATTAATCGTGAAACTGGTGATATTAAGATGTATGCTTGCAAGACTATTGTAGAAGAAGTAGAAGATGAAAATACAGAGATATCACTAAAAGATGCTAAGAAAATTAATAAAGACTTAGAACTTGGAGAAGATGTTATTGGTGAAGAAATTCATCCTGAAAACTTTGGAAGAGTTGCAGCATCAACTGCTAAACAAGTAGTAGTACAAAAAGTAAGAGAAGCAGAAAGAAATAGTATTATTGATGAGTTTAATAATAAAGAAGGCGAAATGGTAGTAGGAACAGTAGCCTTAGAAGATGTTGATAATTACTATATAGATTTAGGTAGAACAAATGGTATCTTACCTAAAAAAGAATTAATACCTGGTGAACAAATAGAAATGGGTTCAAGTATTAAAGTATATGTAACAAAAGTAGATAGTAATTCTAAAGGAACTATTATTTTACTTTCTAGAAGACACTTTAATTTCGTTAAGAGATTATTTGAATCAGTTATTCCAGAATTACAAGATGGATCTGTTATGATTTGGGGTGTTGCCCGTGATGCGGGAGTACGTAGTAAAGTAGCAGTATATTCAGAATATGCTAATATTGATCCAATTGGATGTTGTATTGGTGAAAAAGGTTCACGTATTGGAAATATTATAAGTGAGTTAAATGGTGAAAAGATTGACCTAGTAAGATATGATGAGAATAAAGAAAGATTTATTCAAAATGCTTTAGCACCAGCTAAAAACTTACATGTATTTATCTTAGATCCTAAGAAAGAAGAAGCTCTAGTTATTGCCGATGGTGATGATTTCTCATTAGCACTTGGTAAAAAAGGTGGTAATGTTCGTCTTGCAACTAGATTGACTAAATATAAGATTGATGTAAAAAATAGTGAACAAGCTAGAGAAATGGGAATTAATATTAAATCAGAATAAATTTTAAAGGAGGTTTACCATGAATAAAAAGATTCCAATGAGAAGTTGTGTTATAACAAAAGAAAAATTTCCTAAAAAAGAATTAATAAGAGTTGTAAAAACTAAAGAAGGAAATGTTGAAATTGATTTAACAGGTAAAATGAATGGTCATGGAGCCTATTTAAAAAAAGATAAAGATGTTATCTTAAAAGCTAAACAAAGTAAGGCATTAGATCATTATTTAGAAACAACTATTAATGATGAAATATATGATAAATTAATTAATATAATAGAAGGTGAATAGTATGGAAAACAAAAGATTAAGTTGGGATGAATACTTTATGAATATAGCAGAAGATGTATCTCTAAGATCAACTTGCAGAAGACATGTTGGAGCAGTAATAACAGTTGATAATATTATTGTATCGACAGGTTATAATGGTTCTCCAAAAGGATTAAAACATTGTAGTGAACAAGGTGGTTGCATGAGAGAATTAAATAATATTCCATCTGGTACTAGACAAGAATTTTGTAGAGCAGTACATGCTGAACAAAATGCTATTATTCAAGCAGCTGTTCATGGTGCAAAGATACAAGGTGGAACTATTTATGTTAATACTTATCCATGTTCTATTTGCGCAAGAATGATTATTAATGCAGAGATAAAAAGAATTGTATATGACAGTGATTATTCTGATGAATTAGCCAAAGAATTATTAGATGAATCAGATATAGAGGTTGTAAGATATAAGAAAAAATAACAAGGAGGCGATTTTATATGATGAGTGTTTTAGAATACGCACAAGATGTTGATAAAAAAGTAGAAACTATTTTAAGATTATGCCAAAAGTTAAATATTAAAGTAGAAAAAGAAGAAGATATGCTAAGTGAAGAGGATATTATTAACTTAGATAATAGTCTTGATTTAGAAGATGACTTTGATTTAATTGAAAAAGCAGAAGCTATAGCTTTGGAAAGTGATTTAATTGAAGAAGAGTATAATGATGTTAAAACAGAAAAAATAAGAAAACAAGCACCAATTATCAAAAAAGAAAATAGAGAGTTCTTAAAAGATAAAAAAGCTATTTATAAACATAAAGAAAAATTAGAAAAGAATGTTAAGGAAGACAACGTTATACTATATCATCAAGGTATGACTGTTAAAGAGGTAGCAGAGGCTGTTAATGATTCTGTTAATAATATTATTAAGAAATTAATGGGATTAGGTATGATGGCAAACCTTAATCAATCATTAGAATTTGATGTAGTAGAAATGTTAGTTGTTGATTATGGTAAAAATTTAAAGAAAGAAGAAACTCGTGACATATCTAATTTTGAAGAGTATGAACTAGTAGACGATGAAAAAGATTTAGTACCTCGTCCACCAGTTGTAACAATTATGGGACACGTTGACCATGGTAAAACAACTCTTCTTGACTACATTAGAAAAAGTCATGTAGCAGAAAAAGAAGCTGGAGGAATAACTCAAGCAATTGGAGCATATCAAGTTGATATTGATAATAGAAAGATTACTTTTATCGATACTCCAGGACATGAAGCATTTACAGAAATGCGTGCAAGAGGTGCAAGTGTTACGGATATAGTTATTATAATTGTAGCCGCTAATGATGGTGTAAAACCTCAAACTAAAGAAGCTATTGCCCATGCTAAAGCCGCTAAAGTACCAATTATCGTAGCCATTAATAAGATTGATTTAAAAGATTCTAAGATAGATAGAGTAATGGAAGAATTAACGGAAAATGGACTTACTCCAGAAGAATGGGGCGGAGATACTTTAGTTAATAAGATATCAGCAAAATCTGGTGAAGGTGTTAAAGAGTTACTAGAAAATGTACTATTAGTCGCTGATATGGAAGAACTAAAGGCTAATCCAAATCGATATGCAGCAGGAACTGTTATTGAAGCAAGACTTGATAAAAATGTTGGAGCAATTTGCACTTTATTAGTACAAAATGGAACTTTAAGATTAGGAGACCCAATAGTTGTTGGTAATAACTATGGTAAAGTAAGAACATTAAAGAATGATAAAGGAGAAAATATTGTAACAGCACTTCCATCAACACCAATTGAGATAACAGGACTTACTACTTTGCCTGTAGCGGGTGACAAATTTATGGCATTTGAAACCGAAAAAGAGGCAAGAAAGATTTCAGAAGAAAGAATTAATCGTAGTAAAGAAGAAAATCATAATCGTAAAGGTATGACTTTAGAAGATTTATTCAGTACTATAAAATCTGGAGTTAAAGAAATAAATGTTATTTTAAAAGCAGATGTAAAGGGTAGCGAAGAAGCTGTTAAGAAAAGCTTAGAGAAGATTGATGTTGAAGGTGTAAGAGTTAATGTTATAAGTAGTGGTACAGGAGCCATTACGGAAAGTGATATTTTATTAGCCGATGCATCTAAAGCAATTATTATTGGTTTTAATATTAGACCAAATAATAAAATTAGTGACTTTGCCGAAGAGCATCATGTTGATTTAAGACTTCATGATATCATTTATAAAGTAACAGAAGAATTAGAACAAGCTATGATAGGTATGCTTGATCCAGAATATGAAGAAAAAGTAACTGGTGAAGCAGAAGTAAGACAAATATTTAAATTCTCTAAAGTTGGTAATATTGCAGGATGTAATGTTACTAATGGTGTAATTAAAAATGGCAGTCTTGCGCGTATCATTCGTGATGGTGTAGTTATCTATTCTGGTAAGATTGGTTCACTTCAAAGAGGAAAAGATAAGACTAACGAAGTTAAAAAAGGTTTAGATTGTGGTATTACAGTGGCAGATTATCAAGACATTAAAGAAAAAGATATAATTGAAACTTATGAAGAAGTGGAGATAAAAAGATGAATGTAAGAGCCAAAAAAGTAGCAAGTAGTTTTGTTAAAGAAATAAGTTATATTATTATGGAAGATATAAAGGATCCAGATATTAAATTTGTAACTTTAACAGGGTGCGATGTAACTAATGATTTCAGTTTTGCAACTGTTTATTTCACAGTATTAAATAAAGATAGAAAAGAAAAGACAATCGAAGCTTTAAATAGAGCAGCTAATTTTATTGAATTAGAATTATCAAAAAGAATAGATATTAGAAAAATGCCAGATATAACATTTAAATATGATGATTCAATCGCTTATGGTGAGAAAATAGAACAAAAGATTAAAGAAATAAATAAAGAGGCTTAACCTCTTTATTTTTATTTTATTTTAATTTATACTTTAAATGGTGAAACTTATGAATGGAATAATAGTTATTAATAAAGAAAAAAATATGACTAGTAGAGATGTTGTTAATATTGTGAGTAAAAAACTGGGAACAAAGAAAGTTGGTCATTCTGGAACACTTGATCCATTAGCAACTGGAGTATTAGTTTTAGGAGTAAATAAATATACTAAAGTTTTACCACTTTTAGATAATATGGATAAAGAATATGTTGCCGAAGTATTAGTTGGCAAAAGCTATGATACTTTAGATATAACGGGTAATTTAATAGAAGAAAAAGAAATTAATGATTTAGATAAAGAAAAATTAGATAAAGTAATATTATCTTTCAAAAAAACATATCTTCAAGAAATACCACTTTATTCAGCAAAAAAGATTAATGGTAAGAAACTATATGAATATGCAAGAGAAGGTAAAGAGGTAGAACTTCCTAAAAAAGAAGTAAGTATCTATGATATAAAACTATTAGATGTTTATAAAAAAGAAAATGAATATTATTTTAAAGTTTATTGTAAAGTATCAAAAGGGACATTTATTAGAAGTTTAATCAATGATATTAGTAAAGAAATGAATATACCAATGTCAATGTCTAATTTAGAAAGAATTAAAGTTGGTAACTTTGATATTAAAGATAGTAATGAGTTAGA
>JAEETF010000017.1 GCA_016290195.1 Bacilli bacterium
AATAGCTCTTTTAATGATATCACTAGGTACTTGTTCCTTTTTAGCTCTTTCTATCAAACGACGTAAATTCGCATTACTTGATACTTCAGTACCTCCGTTTTTAGCTACTTGATAAATTTCTTTAGCATACATTGAATAAATTTTACCTCTAGCTGCTCCTGTTTTTTGAATACTAGCTTTTCTTACTTCATAAGCTCTTCCCATATAATCACTCTTTCCAAATTAATTTTACTAAATTTTATTTTTTATTGCAATCTAAACTGTCTTTTTTGCCTTTAAAAGTGCATCTTTTGCTGCTTCTTGTTCTGCTTCTTTTTTACTATGAGCGGTACCACGTCCATAAATAACATCATCAATTTTTACAATTGCACTAAATGTTTTATTATGAGCTGGACCCTCTTCATCAACTATTACATATTCCAAACTTCTTTTATCAGTTTGTACAAGTTCTTGTAATTTAGATTTATAATCACTGAAAAAATCTAATTTTTCTTCTTCAATAAATGGTATAACATTTTTATTTATAAATTTTTTTACTTCTTCTATGCCTTTATCTAAATATAATGCCCCAATAAATGCTTCAAAAATATCAGCAACTATCGCTTTACGATATTTTCCACCACTTTCTTCTTCCCCATGACCAAGCATTAATACTTCATTAAAATTTAAATTTAATGAATATTCATATAAAGCATTTTCGCAAACATAATGTGAACGAAGTTTAGTCATTTCACCTTCAGCTTTATCAGTATGCGTATATAGATATTCACTCATAACAAGTTCTAAAACTGCATCTCCAAGATATTCTAAACGTTCATAACTTTCTTTATCATGTTCATTAGCAAATGATGTATGTGTAAATGCTGTCTCATATAAATATAGTTTATTGGTTTGAATATTATTCTTTTCAAGTAAAGATAATACTTCCATATTAACACCCTCTTTATAAAAGAAAAACCTTTGTAATCAAAGGTTAAAATCTATATGGCGGAGTAGAAAGGATTTGAACCTTCGCGCCAGTTACCCGACCTACACCCTTAGCAGGGGCGCCTCTTCAGCCTCTTGAGTACTACTCCAAACGCTACATATTAATTCTACCTTAATAAAATAAAGTTGTCAAGAAAAAAATACCATATTGGTATTTTAATCATATAATTCATTTCTTAATAAATTAATGTTATCGTTCATAATAGACATATAATCTTTCTTAGCATTTCTCTCTTCTCCAGAAATATTAGAAAGTGTATGGAAATAAACAGCAGATATACCAGTTGAATCAATTAAATTTTTAATAAGTTCATCTGGTTCATCACCACTTTTCATAAATATATATTGTATTACACCATCACCTATTAATTTTTTTACATTATTTAATTCTCTTTCTGTTATTTCTTCATCACTATTAACAACAATAACTTCAAGTCCATATTTTTCTAAATATTTAAATAATTTAGAATTAGCTAATATAACTTTATTATCTGCATTTTCGGCAATATCATATATAGTTGCATCTAAAAGTGATATTTGTTCTTTTAATTTACTATATTTTTCATCAATGGAATTTTTAAAATAATGATTATCAATATACTCTTTAAGACCATATCTTATATTTTGCGCCATCATAAGAAAGTTTGATGGATCAAGCCATAATTCTTCTTGACCATTAATTGCTTCCATACTAGAAGTTGCATCTATTATTTTTAATTTTTTATTATATTTAAAGAATTTAGCTACATAATCTTTTTCAGAATTAGTACCATTAAATATATATAATGTTGTAGAACTATAATCTTTTATTTGTTTTTCATTAAGTTCATATGTAAATACATCAACACCACTTGGATAAATACTATTAATATTACTATGTTCTCCATATAAATATTCAGTTATATATTCCATTGGATATACAGTTGTATATATATCAATCCCTTCAAAATTATCTTGTTTACAAGCTGTCATTAAGCAAATTAAAAATAACATAGTAAATAGCTTACATATTTTTTTCATTTTTTTCTCCCCTCTTCGGCACTAAATCAATACCACCTTTAGAAAATGGATTGCACCTTAATATTCTTTTTAAACTCATAAAACCACCACGTAAAGCTCCATACTCTTCTATTGCTTCAATCGCATAATTAGAGCAAGTTGGTATAAATTTACAACTATTATGAAAATCACCTGGTATTTTTTGATACTTTTTAATTAATTTAATGAGTATTTTTTTCATCTTAACCTCATATCTAATTATACAAGAAATATGTATATTTGTAAATTATATTTTTTTTGTTATAATTGTTGTGGTGATTTCATGAAATCTTGTTTTAAATATAGTGATACTAATAAAAGATATCATACACTTGATTACTTTTATAAACATAAATTTAATTCTAAAGTATTTAAAGTTAGTTTAAATGCCGGTTTTTCTTGTCCTAATATAGATGGTACTGTTGGAACTGGTGGTTGTATATATTGTTCAAATACTGGTAGTGGTGAATATGCTGGTAATAAACAAGATGATTTAATAACCCAATTTAATAATATTAAAGAAATCATGGAAAGAAAATGGCCTAATTCTAAATATATTGGTTATTTTCAAGCAAGAACAAATACATATGCTGATGTAAATATTTTAAAAGAAAAATATGAAACTATTTTAAAATTACCAAATGTTATTGGTTTAAATGTTGCTACTAGACCAGATTCTATTTCTGATGAATGCTTAGATTATTTAGAAGAATTAAGTAAAAAAACATTTTTAACTATCGAACTTGGGCTTCAAACTATTCATAAAAAGACTACCAAATTAATTAATAGATGTCACACTCTTAAATGTTTTGAAGAAATGGTAGAAAAATTAAGAAAAAGAAATATTAATGTTGTAGTTCATATTATTAATGGCTTGCCATATGAAACTAAAGAAATGATGATAGAAACTATTAAATATTTAAATAATCTTGATATTCAAGGTATAAAAATACATATGCTTCATGTTTTAAAAAATACTCCTTTAGAAACGCTTTATAAGCAAAAACCATTTCATATACTAACTAGAGAAGAATATGTAGATATTGTATGTGACCAATTAGAATTATTAAGACCAGAAATAGTTATAAATCGTATTACTGGAGACCCAGCAATTGATGATTTAATTGAACCTGCCTGGCTAACAAAAAAGTTTTGTGTATTAAATGAAATAGATAAAGAATTAGTTAGAAGAAATAGTTTTCAAGGAAAAAAGATTCAAAATTAATTGAATCTTTTTTTATATCCATTTAGTAGTTGTTATTTTAGTTTCAGGATTATCATTCATTTCTTTATAAGCTGTTAATAAAAAATCTGTTAAATCTGCTTGTTTATCAATATATTTTAAATTTGAAGATATATATTCATTGAAATTATTATTATTAAAATATGCATAAACTATTTTATCAAGAAGCATAGCTTTATTAAGCTCATCTGGATCTACATAATGAGTATTTTGAATTGCATCTTTGTAATATTTAAGTATTTCTGCGGATATCATATCATCTTTAGAAAATCTTTCATTAATAATATCACGATAATAAGTACAAACGTCAATTACTTTTCGTATATTTTCTTTTGCCATAAAAACCCTCCTTAAAATAAATTCAAAATATCTTTAAATGAAATTAAAACTATTAATCCCATTAGTAATATAAATCCAACTGTATTAATTATATTTTCAACTTTAGGATTTATTGGTCTACGAATTATTTTTTCAATTATTAATAAGAATAAGCGTCCTCCATCAAGTGCTGGAATAGGAAGAAAATTCATAAATCCAAGATTTAAAGATAAATAAGCTGTTAAATAAACAACATTTAAAAATCCCTGTTTTGATACTTCACCTACAATTGAGAAAATACCAACTGGCCCTGATACACTTGAAAAATCAATTTTTCCAATTATTAAATACCATATTGTTAAAATCAATTGCCAGAATATACTAACAAATTTAGTAAATGCATATTTAATGGCTTCTAAAATACCATTTTTAGACTCTGCTTTTAAATCAATACCATAATCATATGATTTTTTACCATCTTGTTCTATTTCTTTAGGTTTAATAACAACACTTTTTTCTTTATTATTTTCGTCAAGTACTACTAAAGACATTTCTTTACCTTTAGAAGCTAAAACAGAATATTCAAGAATAAAGCGATCTTTTGAACTAATTTCTATACCATCTACTTTAATAATTAAATCATTATTTCTTAATCCTTCTTGATAAGCAATCCCATCTTCTTTTAAATCATCAAGAATTGGTTTATATGTTGGATTACCATTAACAAGACCAATTATAAATAAAAGAACAATAGCAAGTAAAAAGTTAAATAAAATACCAGCAATTACAATCAAAACTTTTTGATGCCATTTTTTATTTGTCATATTCTTTTCTTTTGGTATTTTTTTATCATCATCTGGTGATTCACCAGCCATTTGAACATAACCACCTATTGGAAGTAAACGAATTGAATAATCAGTTTCATCATTCTTACGATTAAACTTAAATAAACGCGGTCCCATTCCTATAGAAAATTCATATACATAAACACCATTTTTCTTAGCAAATAGAAAATGACCAAATTCATGTATAGAAATAACTACACTTAATATTAATATAAAATATATTATTGTCATAACAATCCTCTTCTCTATATCATTGTAATTATAAACATAAATCCTAATGCAACAAAGATAATGCTATCAAAACGATCAAGTATTCCTCCGTGACCTGGAATAAGATTAGAAAAATCTTTTTGACCAAAATATCTCTTTATTGCTGAAAAAACTAAATCTCCAAATTGTCCAACTATAGATAGTAAAAAAGTTACTAAAATCAAATTAACAATTTGTACATCACTATTGATAAATTTGATATAAAAAACACTACCAACAAAAACACAAAATAATGTACCAACTATTGAACCTTCCCAAGTTTTTTTAGGAGATATTTCTGGAATTAATTTATGTTTGCCAATAAAATATCCTCCAAATAAAGCATAGGCATCAGTTATCATTGCAATAAGAGCAATATAAATTAAACTAGATACATTAATACTTCTGATATAAATAATTGCCGAAAAAGCAAGTCCTAAAAATAAAATACCACCTATTAAATAAAATGCATCATTAATACTATATACATTTTTATCGTGATATAAAATTGTTGGAATAAGCATTGTTAAGAATAATGCAGATAAAATTCTAAAATCAATAGTAAATATATTGTCACTAACACTATTTAACCCAAAAATAATAAATGTATATATTAAATAACCAACAATTTTTACAAAAAATGGTAATTCTTTTTTATTTTCTTTCATAGTAAAGAATTCATTTAATCCAAAAAGCGATATTATATATACAGCAATATCAAATAATGTGCCACCTATTACAACAGTAGGTGCTAATAATAGAGTTAAACAAATTGCACTAATTATTCTTACTTTCATTTATACCACCAAATCTTCTATCTCTATGATTATATACATCTAGTGCTTTATCAAATTCATCTTTGTTAAAATCTGGAAAATATACTTTTGGAAAATACATTTCAGCATATGAACATTGATAAAGCATAAAATTACTAATTCTAACTTCACCACTAGTTCTGATTAATAAATCAATATCTGGCATACTATTATATAAATATTTACCAAATGATTCTTCATCTATTTCATCAATATTAATAACACCATTTTGAATATCACTATATATTTTTTTAGTTGCATCAATAATATCAGCTCTACCACCAAAATTAATACATATATTCAAAATATGGCCTGTTCTATTTTTTGTTTTTTCAGTTATATCATCAATTGTTTTTAATACATCTTTTCTTAAATTATCTCTTCTTCCAGAAAATACTATTTTAAGATCATCATCTTTTTTTACTAATTTAGGAAAATCTTTTACAAACAAATTCATTAAATAATCTACTTCATCTTTATCTCTTTTAAAGTTTTCTGTAGAAAAAGCAAATACACTTAATATTTTAACTCCTTTAGAAAATATATATTTTGAAATTTTCTTTAAATTTTCAGATCCAGCCTTATGACCCATACTTCTAATAAGGCCTCTTTCTTTAGCCCATCTACCATTGCCATCTAAAATAATTGCTACATGATTAGGAATCTTATACTGTTCTTTCATATTATACCTACCATTCCAAATATATTATATTATATTACTAAAAAATATACAATAAATAACAAGAAAAAAAAGGACTTTTGTCCTTCTAAAATGATTCAATATTAATTTTTACAGAATTTTCTTGTTTATTATAAGCTGCAAGGTTAACAATATTTCTAATTGCATTAATTATAACACCGTTTTTACCAATTATAGCAGAGATATCTTCACTATCTACAAGAACTTCTATAACAGTTTCTTCATCATTTTTAAATTCTTTAACAGAAACCATATCTGGATTTTTGGAAACACTTTTTACTAAAAATTCAGTTAATTCTACTAAATTCATTATTTACTACTCTTTTTTGATTCGTGAATTTCTTTTAAAATACCATTTTTCTTAAAGATATTTCTTACAGTATCTGTTGGTTGTGCTCCATTTCCAATCCATTTAATTGCTGCTTCCTTATCAACTTTAATTTCAGCTGGTTCTGTAATTGGGTTATATGTTCCAATTTCTTCAATAAAACGTCCATCTCTAGGACTTCTAGAATCAGCTACAACAATACGATAAAATGGTCTTTGTTTAGCACCCATTCTTTTTAATCTAATTTTTACGGCCATTGCAATACCTCCTTCTTCTATATAATATTATCAAATAAAAAAATAAATGTCAACCATTTTTAGTTGACATTATTATTTAAATAATTTTCATTTACTTCTTCATCTATTTTTTTATTAATTTCATCATTTTCTTCTTCAAGAACTTCCCATGGTTCTTCATCATCTTCAATTGCAATCTTTACCTTAGTATCACCAACAAGTTCTACTCCTAATTCTTTTTCAATATTGAAATTAATATTATTTTCATTATCAATTTCAACTTTAGTACATGTTGGTTGCTTTAATGCACGAACTATTATATCAGTATCACTAGTACTATCTGTATCATTTCTAGATTTAATATTAAATACATCATTATAATTTATTTTTTTATTGATTACTGTAGTTTTACTATCATTGTCATAAGAATACCAAATATTAACATCATAAGAACCATCTACACCAATATTATTACCTGATTTATAACCTTTAAAATTATGATTAATTACCCAACACCCAAGTACTGTAGAAGGTTTCTGATCTGCTACAATAGTATAATTATTTTTAAAGTATTTTTTACCTTTTCCAATAACAGCTTTTGTAACAATTTCTTTGTAAGCAGCCATATAATCACCCCTCACATTAATTTATGCATTGTCCTAAAAAAATACACAAAAAAAGAACTTTAAAAGTTCTTTAATTTAGATTTAATAAATTTTCTGTATTAAGTACAGAGCTAACTTCTGTTCCATTTAATGCTTCAGTTGGAATTACAATAGTACCAACTTTATTAAAATCAGTAAATTCTATTTTCGCATCTGCTCTTGCGATATCCATTGTAGTTTCTGAATCAGAAAGTTTTAATATATTATTAATAGTTTTATTAGCAAAATCTTTAATATCAACTTTTAATTTTGAAATATAAGAATTTTCTTTATTAACACTTAAATTAAATGTAATATCACCTTGAAATAATTTAATAAGTTGTTCATAAGCATTTGTATTATTTTCACTATTTGTTTCTTCTGTTTTTAAACTACCCAATAATTCATTTAAGAATAATTTTAAATAAGTTTGAATTTCTTCACCAGTAATTACTGCTTCATAATTATAATTATTTTCATCAGCTTCTATTTGTTTTAATTTATCATTACCAAATATTGTATTAAGCATATCTTTTAATTGTTTATTGTAATCTTCAGAAACTGTCATATCCATACCTTCCATACTTTGTGAAGTTTTAATCCATTCATTAGTTTCAGGATTCTTAACATAGATAGTAATTTCTTTAGTTGTATCATTGTATGCAAGATACATTTCAGTAGCTATTTTTTCTTCCATTGCATTAACACTCAAAGTTACCTTACCAACTTTATTTTTTTGATCAACAGTACCATCAATTACAACACTTATATCAAGTGTTTCATCTTCAACAGTAGCTTTAAATCCAAGATCCACATTTACCTTATAGTTTTCAACATTTGTATAACTATCAACAATTTTATCAACTAATTCTTCAGTTGCAACCTCATTAGAATTAGCTTTTTCATTATTTTTAATTTCTTCTTTCTTATCGCCACATCCTGTAAGTACAAGAGTAAACATTAATAATGTAGCTAATAAATACTTAATTTTTTTCATTTTACACACTCCTCTTCTCTATTAATATATATTAATAATTATAAGTTTTCAATATTATTTTTTCAATTTTACACTTTAATTAACACAAACTATAGATTCAGTATTTGGAATATCACATAAAAATCCATTTATTACTATACCAGTTGCTGTAACATCACCATTCTCACTAATTGTAATACTTCCACTTGTTGGAATAACTCCATCTATTTCTAATTTTGTTCCATTTGCACTAGTACAACTAGTTCCATCACAATTAAATGTTATTTCATTAAATATTGCAGGTGAATCAAGTAGTATAGTCATATAATATAGTTGTGCTGCTTTTTTTATACCATACGCTGCATCTTCTGATGCACTATTTCTAGATATATTTATATAATCTACTGTATTAGTTGGTTCTTTATAATTAAATTTTTTATCAAAATCATTAAAATTTAATTCAATTTTAAATTCTAAATTTTTAGATTCAACACCATTTTTAATTGCTGTTTTAACTAATAAATCATTAAAATCAATAGTAATATTTTTAAAACAATAATTTTCATTATCTAAAGAAAACTTAATAGTAATACTTCCATCTATATTATTAAAATATGTCTCTATACTATTTTTTATATCATCATTTAGTATATTTTCATTTTTTAATTTTTCTATTATTTTATTTATTATATCACTACGATTAATTGTTACTTCATAATTATATGTACCCTTACTAGCTGATAATTGTTTTAAGTTTTCAAAACTAAATAATTCTTCTATTAATTTAGTAATTGAATTATCAAAATTATTATCAGAATAAGTATTATAATCATTAATAATACTTTCTAGTTCAATCCCAGAATATTTCCAATCTTCTTCATCTGGTTCTTTATAATATAAATTCAAAATATTATTTTCATTATCTATAGATGCAAATAATTCAGATGATGTATTACCATCAGAAACATTTGCTTTTAATTTTTTATTAACTTTATCAATGTCAACATTAGCAACATAATTATTTTTTTGATTACCTAAATTGATATTAAGTTTAACATTTGTCTTAAATGTTTTTATTTTTTCTACTGCTTCATTTACCTTTTTAGAAGTTTCTTGCACAGTTAATTCATTTTTCTTTTCACCACATCCTGTTAATATCAAGATAAAAAATAAACAAAATATAAATATTTTTTTCATATATATACCTCCACTACATTACTAGCATATTACACATTAATTTCTAAAGCAATAATAAAAATAAATACTTTACACAAAAAAACTGCTTATATATATATACCAGCAGCTCTTTTTCTATTATTATTTTGTTCATGAAATAAATATTTTTCAATTAATATTGCTTTACGTTTTTTTAAACTTTTTGGAACATCTATAATTCTTTGATTAGTTGATCCCCTAAATAAGCATGTAAAACTTTTTTGTGATAATACAAATTTGCCATCTACTAAAACATCTATTTCTTTTAGAAAAGACATAATATCAGGATTTTTTTCACATAATTCTAACAAATGTTCAAAAGTAAATCCTGTATATGCCCAAATATTTAACCCTTTTTTTCTTGCATATTTAGCTATTTCAGAACATTCTTTTGGTTGCATAAATGGATCACCACCTGAAAAAGTAATTCCATCTTGTCCTTCAAAAGAATCAATTATTTCAAAAATTTCTTCTAAATCTACAAGTGCTCCCCCATTAAAATCATGGGTTTCTGGATTATGACATCCAAGACAATGATGAGGACATCCTTGTGTCCAAATAACTGTACGGATCCCCTCACCATCAACTATACTATCTGGTTGTAAATAAGCAGCTAGTCTAATTTGCATTAGCAACTACACTTTTCAGCAGATTTAGAACATTCTTTAGATTCAGACATTAATTCTTTAACTCCTGAGTGTTTAACACGATCTTTTTCCTCAGCTCTTTTACCATTGTTAAAACGACTAACATCACCAGCTAAATATCCTGTTACTCTTCTAATTCTTTCAAATTTAATTCCTTCTCCAACGATTTTTTCCATATTATATCCTCCTTTTATCTTCCACATTCACATTTAATTTCATTTAGGTGTTCAATTGGTACACCTTCAAATTCGTGTCTACCACATCCTGGGCAAACATCATTAATTACACCAACATATCCACATACTGGATCTCTATCAACTGGATGGTTAATTGCTCCATAACCAATTCCAGATTCTTTCATTAAACGAATAACGCTTTCAAATGCTTCAACATTATTAGCAGTATCTCCATCAAGTTCAATATATGAAATATGTCCACCATTTGTTAAATTATGATATGGTGCTTCAATTTTAATTTTATTTTTAATGCTTATATTGTAATAAACTGGTACATGGAATGAATTAGTATAATAGTTTTTATCAGTAATACCTTTAATCTTTCCATATATAGCTTTATCTATATTAACAAATCTTCCTGAAAGTCCTTCAGCAGGAGTTGCTATTAAAGCAAAATTTAAATTATTTTCTTTTGAGAATTCATCTATTTTCTTTCTCATAAATCCAATTATTTCAAGTCCTAATTTTTGTGCTTCTTCACTTTCACCATGATGTTTACCAATTAAAGCTTTAAGTGTTTCAGCAAGTCCTATAAAACCAAGTGTTAAACTACCATGTTTTAAAATTTTACGCATTCTATCATTTGGTCCTAACTTATCTCCATTAGTCCAAATACCTTGTTCTATTAAGAATGG
>JAEETF010000018.1 GCA_016290195.1 Bacilli bacterium
TGTACTAAATGTCTATAAAATAAGGCTAAAAGCCATAATACTATATGTACCAAATATAGTGATAATATGCTCAAAAAGGGAGCATGTGGCAGTGGACGCAAATATAAACAGTGTTGTGGTAAACAAGCCTGCAAACCCGCATAAATAAAGGGATTGTTGGCTTTTTTTGATTACAATTTTTAGGTAATTAAGCCTCAAAAAAGGCGTTTAGATAAGTTTTAGATAAGTTTTTTTGCTTAAATCAACCTTAAAAAATGATATATATGATATAATTAAATTGTAAGAAATATATTGAGGTGACATTAACATGGCCTTAGAAAATAATAATATAGTGACTAATAGTAATGCCTATAAATATAACGCAGTAAGATTGAATGAAGAATTTGAGCAAAGATTAATATCACAAATTCCTGAGGGATTAAATAAACTTGAAATAGCAATGTTTATGTATGTTAAACTTTGTAAGATTTTTACATATGATGAAGAGTTTTTCTTACATATAATGGGTACAATACCACAGAGAGATATGAGTAGTATGAATCATACCCAGTTATCTAATTTATCAAGAATTAATGAAGATAATAATAGTATTGTTTGCTGGGAATTTGCTATCATATATGGAAAAATATTAAAAGATCTTGGAATAGATAGTTATGTTTATGATTCGGAATTGTTTGATATTAAGCCCGTTGAAGTTGTGGATGAGGAAGAATATTTTGTGCAACGTTATGGAAAATGGCATCCAACTTTTGGGATTAAAATAGATGATACATTTATTAATTTTAGTTTTTCTGCTTGGCATAGTGATTTATCGCTTGCAAAAAATAATTATATGGTTAGAGATATTACTTGCATAAATGAAACAGAACAAGAAAAGCAAGCAATTACTGATGCAATAACAAAAGCATATTCATATTTAGCACCTAATGAATCAATAAAATCTTCTAATTTTGATGCATGTGTTGAAGAATATGAAAAAAGCAGTAGCAGTGTTCAAGTACCATTAAGTGAAAAAATGGAAATATTATTAGAAAAAATAAAAGAATCAAATTTAACTGGAATGGATATGCTGGATTATATTTTACTTTTAAGGGTATTA
Organism: Bacilli bacterium; assembly: GCA_016290195.1. Classification (GTDB taxonomy): domain Bacteria; phylum Bacillota_I; class Bacilli_A; order RF39; family UBA660; genus UMGS1045. The sequence goes on from JAEETF010000018.1 coordinate 1,100, forward strand.
GTATTTAATCCGAGAGAACGTGAGGATAATTTTAAAGCAACAATGATAAATGGTATTTATCCCAAAAATAGTATTCGTAGACCAATAATGGTGTTCACATTAAATGATACATCTATTTCTAGCAATCCAGAAAACAATTATTATTATATTTATAATAACGAAAAGGCAATAATTCCTATAAGTAAGGAAGAATTAGAATCAGGTTTTTCAGATGATAGATTTATATATTTTAGGGAAGGATCTAGAATATCAGGTATAAAGGAAAGGTAATAAGTATGATAAATAAATTAAGAAAACTTAATAATGATTTGTTAAATTATTATAATATTGATTCTGAAGAATATCACAAACAATTACAAATTAAAAATATGTTAATAGATGATGGGTGTTTTTATAAGATTAAAATTGAAACTGCTTATTCAATTCTTAGAGATCTAGGTATTCAAGAATCAGATATAAAGTCATTATATAAACAATTAATAAGGCCGCGTATTTAGAAAATTGATATAATATAGTTGAAGGAGAAAAAATTATGAATAAAAAAACAAATACAATTTCTGAAGAAGAGTTAGAATTAGGCAGGAAAATTAACACACTGCCAGATGAAAAGAATTTTGATGGCGGGCCTAATGGTGGTGGTAAGCCGGGTGCAGCAAAAGATTTAAGAGGATTTTGGACTGATGCACAAATTGCAGAAAATCCATTAGCTTACATTGCATATTTAAGAAAGCAATTAGAAGGTGAATATCACAATGACAAAATTAGAGATATTATTTCTGAAATAGAAGATATAGAAGAGAAATATGTTAAAACTGAAGAAGAAAAAGCATTAGGTAGAAATAGATAGTTTTAGATAAGTTTCTTTATCAATTTGGAACACATTTCTAGATTATAAAATAGTAATCTATGTTATAATTAAAGAGAAGAGAAATTATGTGATTGGAGGAATTTGTAATGAAAGAATATAAGGTCTTAACTCAAAAAGACAAGTGGTTTTCCGGAAAATTTAGTCCAGAAAAATTAGAGGCTGCTTTAAATAGTTATGCCCAACAAGGATGGAAAGTTGTAACTACTGCAACAGCCGACGTTCCAGGATTTGGTGCAAACAGACAAGAATTGGTAATTATCTTAGAAAGAGATGCTGATTAATGGCATATACAACAGTATATAAAGATATTATATTTGTTGAAGGTGATAATCCTAAAGCGGTTAGGAAAACTAAAATTAATGCTAACTTAACTGGAATCGGTGCTCAAATGAAAAATTTAAATAATGTAAAAGATAATTTAATTTTTTCTGCAAAATTACATAAATGTAATTGCATTCTTGATTTTAAATATGGACAAAAAACTGCATTGTTTTCTTTCGATAATGTTAAATTTTATGGGAGTGGAGTGTGTGCAGTTCTTCCTGATGATGAATATGATAGAATTATTAAAGAAAAATCAAAATAATTAAGCATAGAAATATGCTTTTTTAATATAAAATGACGGCAACTTATTATAATGTTATGTAATTGTAAAATGATTGGAAGATTAAGATATTACGATATGTTATATATTAAAAAAAATCTACACATTTGTTTACATTTTACTAAAAAAAGCTATATTTATAAAAATAGCCAAATTTGAAATTAACGAGATTTAATAACGATTTAAAGCGATTTATATATTGTTTAATTTGCCGGAGATTCTCGGAATTGAGGTTTCAAAGTGCCATGTGTCAGTGGTAGATAACATGTAAAATAGGATTTATAATCTGAAAATGATATAGTTTATCATGAATATAAAGCGACTTAGTATTAAACTAAGTCGTTTTTAAATAAGTTTTTAATATTATCTATAACTAAATTTTCCATAATTTCATAATTCATATCTTTATGTTTATGATAGGTTACTTCATGACATAGATTATCAATAAGACCTAACATTATATGTACTTTTTCTGATAAATTATTATCTTTAAAATTATTATTTAATAATATTTCTTTAAGAGAATTAGTCATTTCTAATTCTCTTTTATAATAGTAATTAGCAATCTTTTTATCAGAATGTATCATGGACATAATTTCTTCATGAGCTGTGTTAGAAACTTTGTGATTATTTATATAATGTTGAATCATTTGGTTTAAAAATTTATCAAAATCTTTCTTCTTAAATTTAATATTTTTATTTTTTAACATTGGAAAAAATATATCATCACCATATTTTTCTAATCCAAGAGTTAATATATCATATTTATCTTTAAAATATTGATATACTATTCCAGTAGATACTTTAGCTGCTTTAGCTATTTCAGCTGTATTTGTATTATAATATCCATTTTTACAAATAAGATTAAAACCTGCTTCAATAATTTTTTCTTTTTTTTCAATTGCTCTTTGTTGCTTTGGTTCTCTAATATTTTCAATCATGTAAGTTCACCTCACTAAAAAGATTATAGCACAAATTATTAAAACATGAAATAATATTCATGTTTTTATTGACTATTTTATTTTTGGAGAATATAATTAATATGAAATATTTTTCATATTTAGAAAGAAGGAAATATATGAATAGTTTTATAGAATTAAAAGATGTAAGAAAGACTTACACTATAGGCGACCAAAAATTTAATGCTTTAGATGGTATAAATCTTAGTATTAATCAAGGAGAATTTGTAGTTATATTAGGACCTAGTGGTGCTGGTAAATCAACTCTTTTAAATTTACTTGGTGGAATGGATAAAGCTACATCTGGCAAGATTTATATTGGAGAAAATGATATTGCTAAATACAATAATAATGAACTAACTAGATATCGTGCTAATGATGTAGGTTTTATTTTTCAATTTTATAATATAATGCCTACATTAACAGTAGATGAAAATGTTAATTTAATTAAAGATGTTACAAATTGTACTAAGAATTCCAAAGATGTTTTGAAAAGTGTTGGTCTTTTAAAACATGCAGATAAGTTTCCTCAAGAATTATCTGGTGGGGAACAACAAAGAGTTTCTATTGCTAGAGCAATAATGAAAAATCCTAAAATATTATTATGTGATGAACCAACAGGAGCACTTGATTCTAAAACTGGTGTTGAAGTATTAAAACTATTAAGAAATCAAAGTGATAATGATACAACTGTTATTATAGTTACTCATAATGCATTAATTGCCGATATTGCAGATAGAGTTATTAGAATTAAAAATGGTAAAGTAGAATCAAATGAATTTAATAAACATCCAAAAAATATTGATGAGGTTAAATGGTAATATGTTAAAAAGAAAAATGTTTAGAGATATTCGAAAGAATTTATCTCAATTTATAACAATTTTTTTGATGATTATGATAGGAATAATGGCTTATGCTGGAATTGAAGCATATATGGATGGTATGACTAAAACAGCAGATAAGTTTTATTCTGAAAATAATTTGCAAGATTTAAATGTTTTAGGCTATTTAAATCATAATGATTTAGATGCAATAAAGAAATTAGATAATGTTCAAGATGCAGAACTTAAGTTATCAGTAAATGCTACTACTGATAATGAAAAAATATTACTTTTAAATTTTATTGAATCAAATAATATTTCTAAATTTTATATAATAGATGGAGAAGAATTTGATGCAAATAAAAGTGGTATTTGGCTTGATAATTTCTATTGTGAAGAAAATAATATAAAAGTAGGAGACACTATACTTGTTAAATATGAAAATATGGAACTTCATGAAAAAGTATTAGGAAAAATTAATGTTCCAGATCATTTATATGATACAAGAGATGAATCAGAACTTTATCCTGATAGAAAAGAATTTGGATTTGCTTATATGAGTACAAATGAGATAACTGAAGATTATATTAAATCAGTTGTTATGAAGAATTTAAATATTAGTAATACTGCGGATTTTAATTATAAAGATTATATTCCATTTTCAAGTATTATGGTTGATGTAAAAGATAAAGAAAAAATAGATAGTGTTAAAATTGATATAGAAGATAATATTAAAAATGCTAAAGCAATTATAAATATAGAAGATACACCTTCTTATATGGCTTATCAAGGAGAAATAGATGAAGGTAAAACATATGTAGGTGTTTTTTCTGGAATATTTTTATTTATAGCAATGCTTTCAGTAATAACTACTATGACTAGAGTTGTTAAAAATCAAAGAACACAAATTGGGACTCTTAAAGCATTAGGCTTTAAGAATAATAAAATTTTATTTCATTATATTGGATATGGATTTTGGATTTCTATATTAGCTAGTATTATAGGTTTATTATTAGGATATTTTGTAATCGGTTCAGTATTTATTAATCTTGAAATGGAATTTTTTGAAATACCAAATGGTCAACCAGCTATGAATATATCTAGTTATTATGTTTCACTTATAGTTATTTTAATTGTAGCAATTATAACTTATATAACTGGAAGAAGTATTTTAAAAGAAAATGCTGCTGAAACTTTAAGAACAAAAATACCAAGTGTTAAAGGAAAAGTACTTAATATTACTAAAAAAAGTTTCTTTAAGAAATTACGTTTTGAAACTATTTGGAATATTAGAGATATTTTAAGAAATAAAATGCGAACATTTATGGGACTTGCTGGTGTAATAGGCTGTTCTGCTTTAATAGTATGTGCATTTGGAATGTTAGATTCAATGAATTTCTTTGTTAAATTACAATTTGAAGATTTATATAATTTTGATTATAAATTAAATTTAAATGAAAACTTAAAAGATAATGAATTACAAATTTTATATGATAAATATGGTAATAATACATCAGAAAGTTTAGGAATAGAAATAAAGGATGAGAATGGTAAAAGAGAAGCTAATAATATATTTGTAACAGATGCAAATGAATATGTTAGATTTGTAGATGATAAAAATAGAATTAAAGATAAACCAGCTGATGATGGAGTATATGTTACATATAAATTAGCTAAAACCAAAGGATATAAACTAGGTGATGAAGTAACTTGGCATATATATGGTGATGATAAATATTATAAGTCAAAGATTATAGGATTTAATAAAGATCCACAAAATCAAAATATATCTATGACTAGAAAATATTTAGAAAGCTTAGGAATAAAGTATATACCTGATTCTTTATATACTAATATTGATTTAAGTAAAACTAAAAATATTAATAATGTAGAAACAATTCAAAATATAGATAGTTTAAAAGATGGAATGGCTAGTATGCTTTCAATGATGAAAACTATGTTAATATTAATTATTGTTATTGCAGTATTACTTGGAGGTATAATTATATATAATTTAGGAATTCTTTCATATACTGAAAAACAATATCAATTTTCAACATTAAAAGTACTAGGATTTAAAGATAAACAAATTGAAAATATTTTTATTAAACAAAATAATTGGGTAGCAATTATATCTATTATAATTGGCCTTCCAGGTGGCTTTTATTTAACTGATTTTTTATTTAAAACAGCTATAGAAGAACATTATGATTTTGGAGCATATATAACAATACAAAGTTATTTAATAGCAGCAATAGGAACATTTATTATTTCTTATTTAGTATCCAAATTCTTAGCAAGAAAAATCAAAAAAATAGATATGGTAACTAGTTTAAAAGGAAATGAGTAGTATGAAAATAGAAAAGAATATCTTAGTAGCATTTTTATTAAATATATCATTTTCAATATTTGAATTTTTTGGAGGATTGTTTACTAATTCAGTGGCAATTATTTCTGATGCAATTCATGATTTAGGAGATGCTATAGCAATAGGTATATCTTATTTTATGGAAAGAAAAAGTAAGAAACCTATTAATAATAAATATACATATGGATATGTTAGATATTCTGTATTAGGCGGGGTAATAACAACTACTATATTATTAGTAGGATCTATTTTAGTTATTATAAATGCAATAAAAAGATTATTTAATCCAGTAGAAGTTAATTATAGTGGAATGATTATATTTGCTATTATTGGAGTAATATTAAATTTTATAGCAGCTTATGTAACAAGAGAAGGAGATTCAATAAATCAAAAATCAGTAAATCTACATATGCTTGAAGATGTACTTGGTTGGATAGTAGTTTTAATTGGAGCTATTATAATGAATTTTACTAATATTGGAATATTAGATTCTATTATGAGTATAGGAGTAGCACTATTTATTTTTATAAATGCATTTAAGAATTTGAAGAAAGTATTAGATTTATTTTTAGAAAAAACACCTGCAGATATTAATGTAGATGAATTAAAAGAACATTTATTAAA
>JAEETF010000019.1 GCA_016290195.1 Bacilli bacterium
AAAATCCCAACTTCTTGTTTCACGATTATTTATTGTAATGTGTGCAGTAATAGGTGTACAATTAACATCAACTATATAAGTATTAACAGCAGGTTCTGCACCAGCTTGAGTAATATTAATAGTTAATATACGACCACTTTCGTTTTGTATAAGAGTAATAGTGGTATTTCTACTATTTTCTGAACTATTAGGATTTACAGTTATACGTCCATCACTAAATGTAACCCAGTTACTATTAGAATTTGCAGTATAACCTATATTATTACCATTTTTTGTACTAGTAATAGTAACATCAACATATGAAGAAGGAGCTCCAAAATTTATACTATTTTGATTACAAGAAAAATTAAAATTATCACTAGGTTCAACACTTGCACTAGCTTGAGAAACATTTATAAGTAATTGATTGTTGCTTCCACTTTGAGTTAAAGTAATTGTAGCATTTCTACTACTTCCATTATTTGCTGTTGCAGTAACAACACCATTATTTATTGTTAACCAATCAGGTAATGTGCCTACAGTATAATTTATATTACTGCCATTATTAGTACTAACAATAGTTACATTATCAGTTCCACCAGCAGCAGCAAAATTTATAACATTTTTATTTGCAGTAAATACATAAGAATTATCAGGATTATCAGGGTTAACAGGTTCAGAATTTGTTCCTTGTTGAATTACATGAATTGTTAAAGTTTTATTACTTCCATTTTGTTGTAAAATAATATTATCACCTCTACTATTTTCATCAGTATTTTCTTTAAATTTAATATTCACTAAAGATGATACAGTAGGATTTGAAGGAATAGTAAGAACTTCAACCCAATTAGGGAAATGAAGTGCACTAAATTCTACAGGAGTTTCATTTTGTTCACTATTAACATATATTTGTTTCCACTGACTACTTGATGTAATATTTATATTTAATGTATCAGTTGTAAATATAAATTCGCTATCATCACTTCCACTATCACCATTAACATTAACATTAATATTACCAGAATGTCTTGCATTTATTCCACCACTAACATTATTTCTAATTGTTATACCATTATTTATAAGCCTACTAATTTGATCATTAAAACTATTAATAAGTGTTTGTACCATATTTGTCATATAAGACCTAATTTCAGTCATTATATGGTTAGTTAAATCTTCTTTTATTTTATTAACAACAATTTCACCAAGAGCATCACCTAAAGGAATCTGATAAATTACAACATCACCTATTTTAACATTACCATTTTCATCAATAGTAATATCTTCAAGTTTAAGTTCTGTTGTAAATAATTGCCAATATTCAGTATCTTTAATATTAATATTCCCTTTAGGGACATGTTTACGAGATACATATGAAAGAACTCTTTGAGTATCAGCATCGCTTGTTACAACCAAAGAAAGTCTGTCATATTCTTTGTTTACATCCCAAACACCTTCGGGAGTAATACAAACTTTTCCAAGATTTTTTATGTTATCTTCCATATTAAATTGCTAAATCACTTTCTACAATTAAATCATTTTCTTCAATATAAAAATTTCGTTTTGCACTTTGTCCATCGTTAATACGAGCATAAAGTACACCAGGATTAAAAGTAAAACCATCAATCACTTCAACAGGTTCTAATGGCCCATGTACATAAAATTCTATAAAATTAGCACAACTATTTAAACCTTTAACATATCCATTTTCATCAATAGGAAGAATAAATCCTCCATTAAACATATCTTTGTCAGAACCTTTATAAATAAGCTCAAGTTGTGCATCTACATATTTTATTAAAGTATTTGCTAATTTATCTTTTCCTAAAGATTTAGCAGCAATAGCAGATTGAAACATTCCCCAACATTTAAGAATATTTTTATTTTTACCACTGCAACTTGTTTCACAATCTTTAAGAGCATTTTCACCAAAATCAGCAAGATAATGAAGAAGCTTATGATATAAACATAACCATTCTTCAGGAATTGCTAAATAAGTATAACCATCACTTATAAATTTAGTATCTATCATAAACAACTGAATTATATAAACTATTTAA
>JAEETF010000020.1 GCA_016290195.1 Bacilli bacterium
AGCATAACAAAGACCATATATATGATCAAAATCTATTAAACTACCAATATAATTATTTTCATATTCTACTAATGATTCATTATCAATAATTGTTCCTGAACTAATTATTTGAATAATATCTCTTTTTACTATTCCTTTAGCTAATTTAGGATCTTCAAGTTGCTCTACAATGCCAATTTTATATCCTCGTTCAATAAGTTTTTCAATATACACATTTGCTGCATGATGTGGAATGCCACACATAGGAATTCTTTCATCAAGGCCAGCGCTTTTACCAGTTAATGTAAGTTCTAATTCTCTAGAAACATTAATAGCATCATCAAAAAACATTTCATAAAAATCTCCTAAACGAAAAAATATTATAACGTCTGAATTTTGTTCTTTTATTTCAATATACTGCTGCATCATAGGTGTTACTTTTGATTTGTCAACTTCTTTAATTGTCATACTATCACCATTTATAATTTTAACAAAAAAAAGTGATAAAGTCTATCACCTCTAATACTTTTTTATTTGCTGTTTAACAATTAATCCAGGCATTTTTTTAATAATAAGTGGCTTTTCAAAAAAAACATTATCATCTAAACCAAAATCTTCTTTTATACCATTTAAATGTTTATTAATAATATTCATTTTATCTCTTTGACAATCTGATATCCCATGACTAATTAATTTTCTTCGCATTTCATTTAATTGTTCTAATCTTCTTTTATTGTTTTGAGCATCAACAGTTAGTTTTTTAATTTCTTTATTTAATCTAATCAAATCAGCATCTCTATCATATGTTAAATTTTCTAAAAGAACTGTTGGAACATTTTTATTATCATAATATAATTTAAACAAATTAAGATCATTAAGATACATCTTTTTAGAATATAATACATCAAGTATTCCAATATTAAATTCATCATAACTACCTATTTCAACAATATTTAAATTCTTTTTAAATAATCTTTTTACAAGTTCAATCTCACGATAATATAAATTAAAAAAAATAATTTTTCGGTATATATATAACCTATCTAATTCTCTTCTTTCATCTATAGAAATGTCATCACAAGCAGCAGAAACATCCAAATTAACAAGTGATAATAAATATTCATATAAAATATTATTTAAATTTAGTTTCTCCTTTTTTATTAATTCTAATAATTTAGCTTGATTATCTAAAGAATAATCCATATTATCACCTCCAAAATTTGAAAATATTTTAACATAAAAAAAATTAAATAGCAATCTATTTAATTTCTTTTAAAATTTCTAATGTTTCATCAAATGTATTTACAGGATATAATTTAATATCTAAATCTCTCTCTTCAATTATTTTTTTAGCTTCTTCATAATTATCAGTTGGAATGATAAAATATTTAACTTTATCTTTATTAGCCCCTAATATTTTATATTTAACACCGCCAATTGCTCCAACATTACCTTCTAAATCTAACGTACCTGTACCAGCAATTTTAAGACCATTTGTAATATCATCTTCTATTAAATAATTATAGATTGCTAGTGCTGTCATAAGACCGCCAGAAGGCCCTGATTCAGCTGAATCAAAAGTGATTTTAATATCAGGATCTACTTTAAAATCAATAAGCTCTGATATATATATTCCTACTAATTTTCTTTCTTCTAATTCAGTAATATAAGCAAAACGTTCATATTCTTTATTATTATTATGTTTTACTTTAAATATTATTTTATCATTCTTTTTATATTTTTGTATTTCATTTTGTAACATAAGTTTACTTGTAATTTTCTTGTCATTAATTGAAATTAATTCATCACCTGTTTTTAAATCAGTATTTGCATTGCTAAATACATAATTAACTATTACTTGTCTATTTGTTATTTCAACTTCTTTACCAGCTTTTTCATAAGCATATATAACAGCATTTTGAGCGGCTTCTTTTAATAATACTTTTTCCATAAATTCTAATTCATTTGATGTTTGATTTTCTGCCAAAACATCTTCTTTTTTTTCAATATCCCAGTCTTTCATTAGATTCGCAAATATTAAAACGGGTAGTGTTGCTTTATATTCGGATACGTATGTTAAATTAAAGCTCCCTTTTACTTCATTTGCATTTTCCATATGAATTCTTTTGGCAACATTAGATATTCCACCAGGAGCACTTATATAATATGGAAATTCATAAAATATTATAAAAATTAGTATGGGAAAAATAATTATAAATTTTAAATTTTCGGATATGATTTTTTTAAATTTTACATATAATTTATTGTTCACTTATTTCAATCCTCTCTATTTAAGATTATACAACAAAAGGAGGAATATATGTTAAAAAAATTTATTATTATTTTATTGTTATTATTTTTTGCAAAAGAAATGTTAGTTAATTCAAATATAGTATTTTCTACAATTAACTATAGTATTGATTTGTGGATTAAAAATATACTTCCTTCTTTTTTTCCTTTTTTTATACTATCTTATTTATTAATAAATTATGATTGTTTTTCATTTGTAATTAAACTATTACATATTAAAAATCCCATATTTGTTTTATTTTTAACATCTATAATTATAGGTTGTCCAAATAATGTTTTATTAATAAAAGAATTATATTTAAATAAGCAAATAAAAAAAGAAGAAATTAATAAACTTATTGTTTCAACATGTTTTGTTAATTCCCTTTTTATTATTGGTACAGTTTCAAATATATATTTATTAAGTAAAAAAATGGGTATTTTAATACTTATAAGTCAAATATTAAGCAATTTATTAATATTTATATGTTATAGTAAAAAATGTAAACTATATATTGCAAATAAATATGAAAATAATAATAATAAAAGTTTTATAGATATATTATCTGATGGCATTCTAAAAGCGTTTAATTCTTTATTTATAATTTTAGGAATAGTAATTTTTTTTATGTTAATTATTAATATAATTGTCAAAAATATACATATCGGAGATTTTTCAAGATGCATAATTAGTGGAACATTAGAGATGACACAGGGTTTAAAATGCTTCAGTACTTATAATATAGATATAAAGTTTAAAGCCATATTAATGAATATGTTAATTTCATTTGGTGGAATATCTATACATTTACAAATTAAAAGTTTTTTACAAAATACAGATTTTAATTATAGATTATTTTTAATAACAAGATTAATAAATATATTATTATCTTCATCTATTTTATGGTTATTTACTTAAAATAAAAAGGTACTTAAGTACCTTAAATTTTATATTATTAATTATTTAATGTCGCATTACCATATGTCAATGCAGTAAGTTTAATTTGCGCATAACCATTATGTGTTTCAACAGGTTTAGCCATAATCTGAGCAGTATTTCCATCTAACATAACTATATTATTAAATGCTTTCCCAGAGTAATGTATATTATTATCTGTTGGATTACCATTAATATTCACTGATTTGCATAATTCACATCCAGATACATAAGATGATCCTCCAGTGGCAAATGAGCCAGTTCCTGCACTAGCGCCACCATAGTAACCGCCGCCACCACCAGATTTAATATCATTTTCAAAATTATCTGGCACACCAGCCATACCAAATTTACCGGCAGTAGCTGTAGTTATTAATCTGCTTCCTGGGGCATACGTTTTTAATGAACCACCAGCTAATTGAGTAGCACCATAAGCTAAATTCCAGGCATAGTCATTACAAACATTATATGAAGAAACAGCAGAATCGAGTGAAGGAAGACTTGTTAATGCGCCACCATTACCTCCATTTTGATTAGTGTAACCACAATTGCTATTTGATGCACCACCACCACCAGCAGCAACCATAATTCTTGATTTTAATGAGGATGAATCGTTCCAAACACCACTTATTATTCTAACATCAGTAGCGCCACCACCAGCAGCTCCACCTAGTGTACTTTGGTTAGTAGTGATAGAACCACCACCATTGTAACCCCCATTATCGCCTATACCTGCTCCGCCAACATATATATATAATTTTTCATTTTCATGTAAATAGATTTCACCACTTGTATATGCTCCATATCCACCATATGAATTGATTGAATTATTACCATCAGCTCCCCAAAGATTTATTGTATATATACCAGAAATTGGTGCAACAAATTCTTGCATATTATTAGTTAATTCATAATTATATATAGAATTTATTAAAGTTACTTCTCTTGTTACACCAGGAGCATTAGGGTCAGCAGTAGGCTTATATGTAATAATAATCTTGTTTTCAAGTGGTCTTTCTACTCTTGTAACAGTAATTGCATCAGTAGAAGTTGTTGCTTTTACTAAATTTTTGTTTTGATCTAAATAGAAATATCCAGGATCTTCAAATGGCACAGAATTATACCAAGTCATTATACTTGAACCAACTAAATAAATGTCACTTACCCCAGTATTACCATCAATAGCTAAATCAGTAATGGATGTACTATTACTATTATATTGATAAACAATATTTATACCATAATTAGTATTTCCAAGTTGTGGGTGTTGTATTGGAATATCAATATTTAAAATAGCATTATTTGTGCTACCAAGCACATTAGCAATTTCAGTATAAGTTATGTGATATGTTCCAAAATTAGCCCCACTAACTAATTCAATTTTATATTTATCTTCATTATTGCCATATGCAATATAAGCAGGTGTATTATTAGTTTTAGGAGTAATTTCTAATCTTTTTTTTGTACCATCTTCAAAGTATAAATATAGGCAATTACGATTATTAATATCCTGACTGCAATCTGAAGCTAGTTCAATTTTTTTAGTAGATAAATCATCGTTTATCATTTTACTAATTAAAGCTTGTTTTGTAAGCATTTCAGTTTTGATACCAGATGACGAGTATACTTCTTTTAACATTATTATAATTTGAAACAAAAATGTTAGTATTACAAATAATAATGTTGCCGAAACAATCAATTCAACTATAGTTGCGCCTTTATTATTTTTTAACATTATAACCTCCTTATATTTTACTCAACAACTGGTCCAGCAGTAAATGAGCCAGAACCTTTATTAGTGTAGAATGTTTCTGTTATTAAATCATATAAACCAACTTGATTTGAAGAATTAATTACAGGAACAAAATGTCTCATAAGGGTATTTTCCTCATATATTTTAACTTCATAAATTCTTTCCTTTATAAAATACTCTGGCGAATTTTGCCATTCGACTTTACCAGCAAATAAATACATAGTTTGATTAGATGTTGCAGTATTTCCGATAGTACTAGTTCCGAATTCAACGCCATCAAATTTTTGACTTCCACTTTGTAATTCAAATTTATGTTTATTTGTATCAAGCGCTATATTAGTTGTTTGGTATTCCCAAGTACTTGATAAATATGTTGAAAATTTATTTCCAAAACTTCCCCATAAGAATGATTCTTGGTAACTACTAGATCCCCAACCATTTCCTCCTGAAGTTGTAGTTGATGTTAGCGCAAAATCCACTTCAACTTTAGTTGTTGACTTTGGATATATACCTGTATCAATATATTGTGTTCCCGTTGATTCTATATAACTTAACATAGTATACTCACTTGGTATATTATATTCATTTGACGTATTAGGTTCATTTGAAGCGGTTTCAATATATGTAATTCTTACAAAACCATTACCTTCTTTAGAACAATCTTCAGTTGGTTCTGAATTATGACAAGTATTTGATATTGTTTTGGTTGAAATGTTATTATCAGCTGTACAATCATAACATGTCATATGTTTATCAATTAAATTTGAATTATTGATATATCCTGAACCACCAGAACCGGCTGATTGATTTCTAACATTATTAGCATATCCACCGTACCAGCCGCCTCCGCCTCCGCCGACTCCATCAGAATCTGCATATCCAGAAGCGTCTTGTCCTTGTCCAAATGCATTTCCAGTTGTTTGTGTTACAGCAGTTTGACTTGTAGTAGAATTAACACCTCCAAGATAGCCACCGCCAGAACCGGCTGTATATGTCCATGATGCTCCGCCACCACCACCAGCAACAATTATAACTTTATCTTTATCATTTTCAAGTGAAGAAAGCACACCAGTTTTAAGAGCAATGTGTGTAGCGCCGCCTCCGCCACCAGCTGCTTCATCATCATTAGCATTTCCACAACTTCCACCATCATTTGTACCTTTACCACCGCCGTTATATCCGCCGGCCGCACAATCACTTAAATTACCATTAGCACCTTTACCACCAACATTTACATAAATAGATGTCCCTCTGGCAAGATTAATTGTCCCAACAGAATATCCGCCATAGCCTGGAGTTACTGAACAAGTTGAATTATTACATATTGATGTTCCGCCTTGGGCACCCCATACTTCTATTTTATATGTTCCAGATTTTTGTATAACATATTCTTCAGTATCACCTGAATAATTAAATTCGATATTTCTATCAAATGTTTCCGGTTCTTCATTAGTATCACCGATAGGTGGAAGCTCAATTAATTCTGGTTGTGGTAATTCTATAGAACTTGTATTTCTAACAAGAAGGGTTGCAAAAGAACCATTAGTAAATTCAGCAACTAATCTATAACTAGAACCATTTCTATCATAATCAATATAACCTAAAAATTTTTTTAAAGTAGCTACACTACCTGCAGCTTCAGTATCATTTATGCGATTAATATAATTTATAACAGAAGTTATATCTTCATCCATAAAATAAAGTTTAACTATTTTAGAATTAGTTATTAGTGCATTAAAATAGTTTTCATTAGTACCATATAAATGATTGCTAATTATATCTGTGTATGGTACAGGATTGAATAATTTTTCAGGTCCTCGAACCATATCAACAAGCGAATCTATTTGGCCTGTGTCACTTAAAAATTCGCGAACATTACCAAGGGCATATAACTCATTTACACCATTGTATTCAAAACTTTTTTCATATCCTTTTTTTACACTATAAAACTGAACATAAAGAAAAATAAGTACAGTTGATACAATTGTCGCAGTGACAAGTAATTCTGTCAAAAGAAAGCCTTTATTATCAATTTTTTTCATAAAATTCCCCTTCTTACTTGTATTTTATCCTAAATATATTATATAATAGTTTTAGGATAAATGCTAGTCCTAAATAGAATAAAGGGGATGAAAATATGTTAAAAAAGTTCGACTATGATAAAATACCTATAGTTGATGTAGTAAATGAAATTTTAGTTGATTCTTCTAAACGTGGTGCGAGTGATATTCACTTTGACCCACTAGAAAAATATATGAAAATCAGAATAAGAATTGATGGTGAATTAATTGATTATGCTGAAGTTCCTAATGATATAAAGAAGAATTTAGTTACTCGTATTAAGATTTTAGCTGAAATGAACATTACAGAATCTAGATTACCTCAAGATGGTGCTATAAAAGGCCGTATTGGGGATGTTAATTTGGATCTCCGTGTTTCTGCTCTACCTACTAATAATGGTGAGAAGATAGTTGTCCGTATTTTGGATTATACATTAAGTGTTACTGGTATTGATCAATTAGGCTTTAGTGAAAAAAATCTTGAAAAAGTATTAAAAATGATTAGCGTTCCAAATGGGATTATATTAGTTACTGGTGCTACTGGTACTGGTAAATCTACTACTGTTTATTCAGTATTACAACGTTTAAATAAAGAAGATACTAATATTATTACTGTTGAGGACCCAATAGAAATGGATATTGAAGGTGTTAACCAAGTTCAAACTAATAGTGAAATTGGTCTAGACTTTGCTACTGCCCTTCGTTCTATATTACGTCAAGACCCTAATATTATAATGATTGGGGAAATTCGTGATACTGAAACAGCTAGAATTGCCGTTCGTGCATCTATTACAGGTCACTTAGTATTATCTACAATCCACACCAATAACTCACTTAATACTATTGAACGTTTACTTGATATGGAAGTTGAACGTTACTTACTTGCTAGTGCATTAACAGGAATTATTTCACAAAAACTTGCTCGTAAATTATGTCCAAAATGTCGTAAATTAAGACCTACTAATGATTATGAAAAGAATTTTTTCAGTAAAGTTTTACATAAAGATGTTAATGAAATTTATGCAGCTGAGGGTTGTGAAGAATGTAGTAATGGTTATAAAGGACGTATTGCTATTCAAGAAGTATTGATTATAAATCAAGAAATAAGAGATGCAATTAGTAATAATATTCGTAAGGATGCTCTTCGTGAGTTAGTTTATAAATCTGATGTTACTACTCTACTTCAAGATGGACTTGAAAAGATTCTTGCTGGAGAAACCACATTTGAAGAAATATTAAAATTAATTGAATTAGATGATGAAAACTTAAAAGATGGTCATGGTCTTGAAAAGGCTATTGATGAAACTAAATTAAGCAATGATAATGACAAGGAAGATAATGAAAAGAATGAAATAGATGAGCCTGTTGTCAAAATGGATGATACTCTTACTCCTCAAATTGCTAAAAAAGAAGAAGTATCAACTAAAACTGTTGTAACTAATCCTACTCCTAAAGAAACTACTCCAGTAATAAGTACTGTAGCGCCAACAACTGCTCCTAGTAGAATTAGTAATTTAGAATCTTTCTTACATGAAGCTAGAAGCATTGCTAATAAAACAAATACTGAAATGGAAAAACCTACCCCAGCTCCAACTACAGCACCGCAAACAACAGCACCTACTTCAAAAATAGATGATGATTATGGTTTAAGTGAAACTATTAAGTTTATCAATGAATATAAAAAAGGATTACAAAATCATAATAAAGAATAAAAAAAGAGATTGAAAAATCTCTTTTTTTTAATACTTATATGTAATTGCTAAAATATAATTAATAATAGCATTATCTATCTCATTATAATAATTACTCATATCTAATCTTACAGTAATATCTTTATTATTTTCTATTGTTTCAATAATAATATCATTGTTATTATTAACAATATTATTATTAGAAATTAATTCAAAATCACTTACTTTTAATAAAGATTTAATTGTAGTATTATTTTGAACATCAGTTGTTATAGATTGATAAGAAGCTTTTTCTAAATAATTATATAGTTTATCTGCTTTAAATAATCCTATATCATCAAGATATTTATTATTAAGATATACTCTTTTATTTTCAATTATCTGATAAAATTTTTGACCATCATAATAATATATTGAATCAGTATTTATATCTTTTTTTTCTGGGTCTATATCAATTTTTAAAATACCATTGTCATAAATACCTTTTACATGATAATTAGATGAGATATTTGTATTAAAAATAATATCAAGTTCATAATTATTAATAGCTCTTAGTTTTTTTATATTTTCGGTAATAGTTTGTGGCAATTTTTCTTCTTGATAATTATTTGCAACAGTATTTTTATTAGTATTAGCACGAATAAATATAATTACTATTGTAAAAAATATTGCATATATAATTAATTTAACTAATGCTTTATTTCTTTTATCCTTTAGAAATTCTCTGGCATTACTATAATATTCTTTTAGTTTTTTCTTTTTACTTTCTTCTTTATTCTCCATATTAACCCCTATGTAAATATTTTTTTCAATTCTGGTTTATTCATAATACCATTAGCAAAAGCATTACCAGACATTCTTTGTTTTCCTTCAGGTTGTATAGTTTTTAAAACAATTTCACCATTACTTACTTTAACTCCAATACCATCACTATATACTTCAGTTATTTGTCCATCAGCTAAATTAGAAAAAGTATTATTAGTTACATAGCTTTCCCAAACTTTAATTATTTTTCCATTAAAATAACAATAAGCTCCTGGAAAAGAATTCAAGCCTCTTATTTGATTATATATATTTCTTTTAGTATTTGAAAAATCAATTTTTTCATCCTCTTTTTTGATAACAAAACCATATGTAGCTTCATCATTATTTTGAGGAGTTCTACTATTAGTATTATTAAGAATAGATGGAAGAGTTTCAAGTAATAAATCACGGCCAAGTACACTTAATTTATCATGTAATGTTTCAGCAGTATCTACTTCATCAATACTAATTTTTTTAGACGAAATCATATCTCCTTCATCCATGCCTTCACTCATATACATAATTGTTACCCCAGTTTCAGTATAACCATTTATAATAGCACGATGAATAGGAGCACCACCTCTTAATTTAGGAAGCAAAGAAGCATGAACATTTATACAACCATATTTTGGATAATCTAGTAATTCTTTTGGAAGTATTTTTCCGTATGCACATGTAATAATTAAATCAGGTTCAAGTGCAAGTATCTCATCAATGCCATCTCTTAATTTATTAGGTTGTAAAGTAAGTATTGCATGATCAAGAGCAACTCTTTTAACAGGAGGCATACTAATATGTTCACCACGACCTGAAGGTTTATCAGGTTGTGTTACAACTGCACGTATTTTATATTTTCCAAGTAAACCTTTTAATACAGTGGCACTAAATTCAGGAGTCCCCATATAAATAATTGTTAATTCTTTTTTTATTTCTAAATTATCTAAATTCATATTGCACCTCTATTCTTAGTATATCATATTTTTGCTAAATATGATAAGGATTTATATCAATTTCTAATTTTACTTTTTTATTAAAAAACTGTTCATATAAAACTTTTAAATCATTACTAATTTGTTCTATTTTTTTATACTTTATAAGTATTTGATAATAATATATATTATTTATTTTAGGAATTCTAGATGGTGAAGGGCCAAGTATCAAATAATCATGATTAAGTTTTTGCAAATATTTAATAATATTATTATTTTCTTTTTGCAATAATAACTCATCTTTACAAGACGTTTTTAAAAGACATAAATTATAGTATGGAGGATAATTTAATTTTTTTCTTATTTGCATTTCTTTTTTATAAAAAGTTTGATAATCATGCATACTAGCACATAATATACTATAATGATCCATATTAAATCCTTGCATAATTACTTCCCCATTTAAACTTCCTCTACCTGCCCTACCTGCAACTTGATCTAAAAGAGAAAAAGTTCTTTCAGCACTACGGAAATCAGGAATATTTAAACTTGAATCTGCATTTAAAACACCAACAAAAGTTACATTTTCAAAATTTAAGCCTTTAGAAATCATCTGTGTACCTATTAAAACATTATATTTTTGACTTTGAAAATCATTAACTATTTTTTTATGACTTCCTTTTTTAGTAGTTGTATCAACATCCATACGAATAGATTTAATATTATTAAATTCTTTATTTATTATTTCTTCTAATTTTTCAGTTCCTAAACCATATTCATTAATATTTTTACTATTACAACTTGGACAAGTATTAGGTTTAAACGTTTTATATCCACAATAATGACATAATAAATAATTACCATTTTTATGGTATGTTAAAGGAATATCACATTTTGGACAAGTAATTTTAAAACCACATTCATTACAAGATATTGTTGTAGTATAACCTCTTCTATTTAATAATATAATTGCTTGTTCATTATTATTTAAACATTTCTGTAGTTTTTGTTTAAAAATATCCGAAAAATATTTATTTCCTTTTTTGATTTCTTCCTTCATATCAACCAATTCTACTTTTGGAAGCTTTGCATTCACCCTCTTTGTTAATTCAAGTAATGTATAAATATTCATTTTAGCTCTTGTATAGCTTTCAATAGAAGGAGTTGCACTTCCAAGAATTAAAATAGATTTATGAGTTTTAGCTCTGCATAAAGCAATATCAATCGCATTATATTTTGGAGTATTATCTTGTTTATATGTATCAGAATGTTCTTCATCAACAATTATTAATCCTATATTAGAAAGAGGAGCAAAAATGGCGCTTCTAGCACCAATAACTATTGATACTTCACCGCGTTTAATTCTTCTCCATTCATCATATTTTTCACCATTTGAAAGCCCACTATGAAGTACAGCAATATTATTTAAAAATCTACTTCTAAAACGTTCTATAAATTGTGGTGTAAGACTAATTTCAGGAACTAATATAATAACATTTTTATTTTTATTTATTATATGTTCAGCAACTTCTAAATATATTTCAGTTTTACCACTACCAGTTACGCCATGAAGTAAAAATGGTGAAAATTGTTTTTTAGAATTAATTATTTTTTCTGTAATTTTTTTTTGCTCATTTGTTAGTACTACTTTCTTATCAATACTTGAACTTATTTCTTGAAGACGATAGTTTTCTTTCTTTTCTTCTATAATTATATTTTTAGATAATAGTGTATTAACTGATGATTTAGATATTTTATTTAATTTTTCTTTAGTGGCACTGCCATTTTGTTTTAAATAATCAACAATTTTTTGTTGACTATTATTAAGTTTAATATTTTCATAATTACCTAGTTTAATAATGCCTGTATATTTAATATTAATATGTTTACTACTGGCTTTATATCCAACTGGTAACATTGTTTGATAAGCTTTAATGAGTGTACAAAAACATTTGTTACTAATATATTTACCTATATCAATCAATTCATCATTTAATACAGGCTCTATATCAACAGTATCAATTATATACTTTAATTCATATTCTTGTTTAGAATAAGGTTTAATATTCATCACAAAGCCTTCCAATTTTTTATTTCCAAACGGTACTATAACTCTCATACCTTTTTCTAATTTAATATTTTCTGGGATTAAATAAGAAAATGTTTTATTAATCCAAGCACTAGTAATTTCAAGTAAAACATCTGCTATCATAAAATCCCTCCTTTATAATTATATCAAATTAAAAACATAAAAAAAAGCAGAAAACTGCTTTATTCGTTTGTACACCATGAAAAGAAATATTTGCCATTAGTACCAATTGTATTATAATTCATACGACAAGTAAATTTATTATCATCCAAATCTTGAATATATGCTGACTTCACATTATTTTCAATACGTACTGTAATACCTGTTGTCATTGAAGCATTACCGCATGATGTAAATGAGGATCTATAGCAGTCTACACCAGGATATGATGTCTGCTTTGTTGTATTATTATATCCAAAATATTTTAATAATTTTGTTTCATTAGACTCATTATTATCTTCTACGTCAATACAAAGTTCTCCACCCCAATTGCTTTTATTAATACATAATTCTGTTTTAGTAATTTTGTTATTTTTTACAGTATGACGTAAATAAACAATATGATTAGATAGTGCTGTATTTAAATTAGTTGTATAACCTGTTGCTAAATTATTTATATCAATACTATCACCAATAGATTTAATGTCATGAGAATCTGAATTATTATAGTAAACATATGTAGAAGAATTTTCTTCATTACAAGTAATATCACCCGTTTCAGGAATAATACAATTAAAATTATCTATAACAATATCCTTGAATTCCATATTGCCACCACCATAAATAATTACTTTACCGCTACTTGGCAATTTACCTGAAACCTTAAATGTCACAACATTAGTATCAGGAGTACTAGATAGTGTTTTATATAAATTAGTTACCGGGTTTCCATTTTCATCTAAGTTTTCAAAATTAATTTCAATATAGCTAAATGTCCCGCCACTATTCATTAAGGCATTTTTTTGAAGAACCTGGGCTTCTTTTCGAATACCATATGCCGCATCTTCAGCAGCTTTAACTTTAGCTTTAGATATCATGTTTATTACCATTGGTATAGTAATCAATGCAACTATAGCAATTATTACAATTACTGCAATTAATTCAATAAGAGTAAAACCTTTTTTCTTTTTCATAATTCCTCCTAGTATTTCTAGTAATATTGTATCATATTTTTTGATTATTAATTAACCATTTTGCAATTATTTACAATAAATATTTTCAACACTAATTCTTTTCTTTTGGTAAAAATAAATTTAATATAACTCCTACTAAAGCAGCTAAACTCATTCCAGAAAGTGAAATAATCATATTAGAACTAGTATTAAAATTAATAGCTGCATCACCAAGACCAACAATTAACATAGAAGACGCAATAATAATATTACGACTTTTTTCAAAATCAACTTTACCATTTATTAATACTTTTAAACCATTAATAGCAATAAATCCATAAAGTAATAAAGCTATACCACCAAGGACTGGAGATGGTATGGTTTGAATTATAGCAGTTAATTTTCCTAAAAAACTAAATGACATAGTCATAATTGCTGCTAAACCAATAACCCAAACAGAAGCAACTTTTGTCATACCAACTACTGATGTATTTTCACCATATGTAGTATTAGCTGGTCCACCAATAAATGCTGATATGAATGTTGCAAGACCATCGCCCATTAGTGTTCTATCTAGGCCAGGATCTTTTAGTAAATTACGGCCAACAATATTACTAAGTACTGTATGATCACCAATATGTTCAGCAATTGAAACAAAAGCTATAGGAGCCATTGTAATAGCTATCATAAAATTAGGTGTATAATCATTAAATGGAATTTTAAAATCAGGTATTTGAAACCAATTTGCCTCTTCAACAATTGTAAAATCAATCATTCCTAAACATAGTGAAGTAATATATCCAGCAATAATACCAATTAAAAATGGTATGATTTTAAGTATACCTTTTCCTTTTAATAAAACAATAGTTGTTATTAAAAATGTAATAATCGCTACTATTATATTCTTATAATCAATATTTTCAAGGCCACTATTTATACCAATATTTTTAGTAGCAGATGAAGCCAGACTAAGGCCAATTATCATAATCATTGGTCCAACTACAATCGGTGGTAAAATCTTATTTATCCATTCTTTACCAATTAATTTTATTAATAGTGCCACTAATAAATATAAGACACCAACAACCATTAAGCCTGTCATAGCAGCACCAATACCATCAGCTTGGCTTCCAGAAGATGTACCAGCTATATAAGCAGCTACTATTGGAGATATAAATGCAAATGAGCTACCTAGAAAAACTGGAGATTTTCTTTTAGTACAAAATATATAAATTAGAGTTCCAATTCCAGCAGAAAAAAGCGTTACAGAAATTGATAATGCATCACCTTCCACGCCAGCTTCTCTTATTCCTTGATTAACTAATATTGGAACTAAAACAGTCGCGCCAAACATAGCAAAAATATGTTGAAAAGCAAGAATTATCCATTTCCCAATACTTGGCTTATCATTGACATCTAGTAATAATTTTTTTTCTTTATTCATAATATCCTCCAATACTAAATGTTGTTTTCAAGGATCCATTCTTGTAAATACTTTATTTTTGTATGA
>JAEETF010000021.1 GCA_016290195.1 Bacilli bacterium
CATCCATATAAAGACGAATTTTATCACCTTGATTTAAAGTAACTTTATTACCTTCAATCTCACCTATTTTAAGTTCAGGACCAGCTATATCTAAAAGAACAGCTACTTTTTTAGAAAATTCTTTATTAATTTGTTTAACATCATTTAATACTTTTTTACAAAAGTTTTGACTGCAATAGCTCATATTAAGTCTTATTACATCCATACCACAAGTAAAAAGTTCTTTTATTTTATTACTATCATAATCTTCTGGACCAATTGTAACAATTACTTTAGTACTATTCATAGTATCACCTATTATAATTGTACCACAAATTATATTATTTAAAAACAAAAAAAGTTATGATTTATAACTTTTTACTTTTTCTTTGCTTAAGTTTACTAAACCTATACACTCAAATATATAGTTTTTAGTTTCTTCATCAATAATTTCTTTAGAAGTAAGTTCATTTATTATAGTTATGATATTACTTAATTGATGATTAGTTTTGATTAAATCATTTAATAATTTAATCATAATTAAATTACTATTTTTTTCTTTATATTCAACTTCAACTGAAGAATTTGATTTATTAAATCTATCAATAATATCATAATAGTCATTAGTATAAATAGTAGTAATACTATTATCATATTCTTCTTTTCTATAACAATTTTCCATATAACCCTCCTGAATAATACTATTATTTTATTTTACGTAGTTTCGCAACAAAGAATCCCTCATATTCACTGGTTGGACAAATACATAAAGTACCATTAATACTTGTTTTTAAACATGGTAATTCTTTATTTTCTATATTAACTAATTCAATATTTTTATCTTTTAATATTTCATTTAATACACTTTCATTTTCATCTTCAAGTATTGAACAAGTAGAATATACTATTTCTCCACCTACTTTTAATAATTTAATAGCTTTTTTAAGTAATTTAATTTGTATGATTTTAGAATTGTTCACAAGTTTTTCACTAAAATATTTAATATTATTTTGATTTATTGTTCCACTACCACTACATGGTGCATCAAGTAATATTTTATCAAATAAAAAATAATCATCTAATAAAGTAGCATCCATATTTATAACATTTATACTTTTAAAGCCTTGTTTTTGAATATTATATTTTAATTTTTCAAAACGTATTTTATCTTTTTCAACAGCCATTATTCTAGCTTTATCATTTGTAATATTTGCTAGTTCTGTTGTTTTAGATCCAGGAGCAGCACACATATCTAAAATACTTTCACCTTCACTAGGATTTAATATAAGTGGTGGAAGCATAGAAGATAAACTTTGTAAATAAATTTTACCTTCAATAAATAAAGATAATTTACTTAAATTAACCTCCGAATCAATAATTAAAGCATCTTTATACCAAGAAACTTCTGAAAATAAAATATTATTTTTCCTAAGTTCATTTTTTACTTCATCAATATTACTTTTTAAATTATTAACTCTAAGTGTTGTTTTCCTTTTACTATTATATCCATTTATTATTTTAGATATATCACCATATTGTTTTTTTAATTTTTCTTCTAAATACTCAATCACAAAATCACCAATATATATTTTAACATAAATTTATTAAAAAGAAAAAAAGATCCTAAGATCTTTAATATTGAATATCCCAAATAACATGATGTTTTGCTTCTTTACCACAGCAAACACACTTGTCATCTATCTTTTCAGCATTTTCTAAAATACATCTTGATTTACAACCATGTATTTCTTTAATTTTTTCTTCACATTTAACATCTCCACACCACATAGCATGAATAAATCCTGGTTGCGTATCAAGTATTTTAGTCATTTCATCTAAATTATGTGCTTCAAATGTTAATTTATCACGTCTTACTACTGCTCTATCATACATATCTTTTTGAATTGTATCAAGAAGTTCTTTAGTATAAGATACAATATCAGTATCTTTACTAACTTCTATTTTTTCACGAGTATCACGACGAGCAAAAGTAATTATTCCTTTTTCTAAGTCACGACTACCAATTTCAATACGAACAGGAATACCATTAACTTCTGCTTCAGCAAATTTAAATCCTGGAGATTTTTCACTACCATCAACATAAGAAACAATATTATTTTTATTTAATTCCTCACTATATTTATTAGCAAGTTCTTTAATACTATCATCTTTTCCTATAGGTATGATAACTACTTGTTTTGGAGCAATTCTTGGAGGAAGCACAAGTCCATAATCATCACTATGAACCATAATTAATCCACCAATCATTCTTGTTGTAGTACCCCAAGATGTTTGATAAACGTATTCGAGTTTTTGTTCTTTATTTAAAAATTTAACATCATATGCTTTAGCAAACTTTTGTCCAAAATAATGTGATGTTCCAGCTTGAAGAGCAACACCATTATACATTAATGCTTCATTTGTAAGTGTATACTCAGCACCAGAAAATTTTTCTTTTTCAGTTTTAATTCCATTAACAGATGGTATAGCAAGTATTTCATGGAAGAACCATCTATAAACATCCATCATTTTTCTTGTTTCAGCTTCTGCTTCACTAGCAGTTTCATGAGCTGTATGTCCTTCTTGCCAAAATATTTCTCTACTTCTTAAAAAAGGTCTTGTTTCTTTTTCCCAACGTACTACACTACACCATTGATTATAAAGTTTTGGTAAATCACGATATGATTTAATATGATCTTTATAATAATCACAGAATAAAGTTTCACTAGTTGGTCTTATGCATAATCTTTCTTCTAATTCTTTTAATCCACCATGTGTTACCCAAGCTACTTCAGGAGCAAATCCTTCAACTAATTCTCCTTCTTTTTTTAACAAACCTTCTGGTATTAAAAGTGGCATAGCAACATTAACATGGCCAAGTTCTTTAAATTTATCATCCAATATTTTTGTCATTTTTTCCCAAATCGCATATCCATTTGGTTCTATTACCATACATCCCTTTACAGATGAATAAGCCGCTAAATGAGCAGCTGTAACAACATCTGTATACCATTTAGCAAAATCTACATCACGAGATGTAATTGCATCATTTTTCATATATTTCCTCCTATATTTTTCTAATCATTCGAAGAACTTTTTGATTACCTGCAACATATAAATTATTTACATAAAAATTTTGTTTTTCATAAAATTTTTGTAACTTATCTTCACATAGCAAACTTAAAATAATTCTTCTTTTTTGAAATAATACTTTTTTGTTTTCAATAATATAATCTAACATATTAGTAGCAACACCCATATTTCGATAATTACTATTAACAAAAAAATCTTCTATATAAATACTTCTTTTTCTTATATTTTCTTTATCTAAACTTATTCCACCAATAATAGAATAATCTTTATTTAATTTAGCTCCTAAAAATATATATCCCGAAAAATATTTATTTAAATTACTTTCAAGACAATTATTATAACTTTCTTTACTTTCATATGCAAGTAATTGTTCTTTAGTATATGAATATATTTCTGGTTCTACTAAAGTGCTAATTATATAATCATCTAAATAATCCATATACTTTACAATATCCTTTTAAAATTAATTTATGATTTTTAATAAATCTTTTTAATTTATTAGTTTCTTTATAATACTTATTACTTTTCCAATTTTTAACATTTTCATTTAAAAATTTATAACCTTCATTAATAAATCTTTTTCTAATTTTACGATTTTTTTGAACTCTTTGTTGTAACATATAATTAGTTGTTTTATCGATTAACAAATAATTTATTTCATCTTTTAAATAATATTCTTTTTGATAATCATTTTTAATCATCTTTAAAGCATCTAAAATATCAAATACTCTTTCATCCATAGTAGTAGTTTCACTTTTTTTATGAACTACATAATAATAATGAGCATCTTTTAAATAACCTGTTAATTTACTATATAAAAGAGCTTTACAAACAAAAGGAATATCTTCATACTTTTTATTTTCTACAAATTTAATATCATGATTAATTAATAAATCACGTTTAAACATTTTTGCCCATGGAGCATATTCAATTGAAAAAATAATTTTAGGGCTAGTTTTAATATTACCAAGTTTATATTTAGTACTCGGCCAATCAACAACTTTACCATTAATTACTTTCTTATATGAACTAGTAACTACTTCTAAGCTATTTTTAGCAGCAAAATTATAAAAGGATTCAAGTATTTTTTTATCTACATAGTCATCACTATCAACAAAAGTAATATAATCACCGCAAGAGGCTTTAATACCATCATTTCTAGCTGCGCCTATACCACCATTTTTCTTATTAATAATATGTAATCTAGGGTCTTTATACATATCTAACAGATCTTTAGTATTATCAGTAGAACCATCATTAATAACTATTACTTCATAGTCATCAAAAGTTTGATTCATAATAGAATCAAGACATCTTTTAATAGTTTTTTCAGCATTGTATGCAGGTACAATTACACTAACTTTTGTCATATACTTCATCCCCTTTAATTTATTATAACACTTGAGTTAAAAAAACGATAGTATAAATACTTGTCATTATGTAAAAAAATAAAGTATAATTATATTAAGGAGGTGAATTACTTGAAAAAATACATTGGCGAATTTATAGGAACAATGTTACTTACTTTATTTGCTTGTGGAGTTGTTTGTGTTTTCAATTTTGCAGATAATCCAACTATTCAAGGAATTATTGGAATTTCACTAGCATTTGGTCTTGTTATCATTGCAGCTGCTTATGGAATAGCAAGTGAATCTGGTTGTCATATTAATCCAGCTGTTTCTATTGCATTCGTATTTGCTGGTAAAATGAAAACAAGTGAATGTATTAAGTACATTATTTCTCAAATATTAGGTGCAATTGCTGGTTCTCTACTTTTAGGTTATCTTCTTGGTAATTTTGAAAGTCTAGGAGCAAATAGCTATGGTAATTTAATTAATGGTGTTGAAATTGATGCTTTAAAAGCTATCATCATAGAAGTAATTTTAACATTTATTTTTATAACTACTATACTTACTGTAACTAGTAAAAAAGAAACAGCAAGTTTAGCTGGAGTTATTATTGGTCTTACACTTGTACTTATCCATCTAATTGGTATACCTTTTACTGGAACTAGTGTTAACCCTGCAAGAAGCCTTGGACCAGCTATTGTTCAAGGTGGAGATGCTCTTAAACAAGTTTGGTTATTTTTACTAGCTCCAACTATAGGTGCCATTATTTCAGGTATATTCTATAGATTTATTCTATCAAAAAAAAGTAAATAATTAATTTACTTTTTTTATTTTACTATCGTAATTATTATTATCAATATTAAAAGTTATTTCATAAGTATCAGTACTATTATTAGTAAAATCAATACTAACTGTTATAACAGTTCCTGTATTAATATCAAAATATAAAGTTTCACTTTTTTTAAATTCATAATTTGAACCTATATTACTAACTTCAGCTCCATTCCACTTTAAAATTTCACCATCTTTAACATTAATATTTATATTATTAATAGTTTTATTAAAATTAAACTCTAAAGGATATCCTGGAACACTAGAATCTGTAAAACTATAAGAATCTATAGTTTTAATAATTATATTAGTATCAATTTTATTTTTCTTTAAGCTAAAAACATAAGCAAATAATATTATATTAAGAGCTAAACAAATAAAAAGTCCCAGCATTAATTTTCTTTTCTTATTTTCCATATTTCACCTACACTCTATTATCAAAACCACTACGTTTAAATAATTTTTCTAAATCATAATTAGAATAAAATATTACTGTTGGTCTTCCATGTGGACAATTAAATGGATTTTTACAACGTCTTAATTCACTAACAAGTTCTTCCATTTCAGCAAGAGTAATTTTATCATTAGCTCTAATAGACATTTTACAAGCAACAGTAGCAGCTAAATGATCATTAAATTTTTCAATAGAAAAATTCTTTTCTCTTTCAATAATAAGATCAATTATTTTCTTAATTGCTACATCTTCAAATCCTTTAACAAGCCAAGTTGGATGCTCTTTTATAACTATAGAATTAATACCAAATTCTTCAACTTTAAAACCCATTTGTTCTAAGTAAGGAAAGTTTTCTTTAATAATGATAAATTCATTACTAGTAAGTTCAAATGTTAATGGAAAAAGCATTGGAATTGATTCATTTTTAGGATTAGAAAGTCTTTCTCTAACTATTTCATAATTAACTCTTTCTTTAGCAGCATGTTGATCCATTAAATACATACCTTTTTCATTTTGACAAATAATATATGTACCATGAACAACACCAACTGGATACATTTCTGGCATTTCTTCTTTATCCGTATCTTTACGGACAACAATATTTTCTTCTTCTTTTTTAGATGATACATATTTTTCTTCACTTTCACTTACTCTTTCTAAATTAAGAGTAAATGTTTCATATTTAGGTTTTTCTATTTTAATTTCTTTATTTTCTTCTTTAATATCTTCATTAACTATTACTTCTTCAGGAACATATGCTTCTGGTATAAGATTCTTTTTATCAAGAGCTTTTCTAATCATATTATGAATTAAAATAGTTAATTCTTCAAATTTACTAAATTTAATATCCATTTTAGTAGGATGTACATTAACATCTACTAAACTAGGATCAACACTAATATTTAAGACAACTATAGGATATCTATTTTCTGGTTTGTAATTATGATAACCGTCATTGATAACTCTACTTAATTCTGTATTTTTAACTATTCTTCCATTAACTAAAGTAATCATATGATTACGATTTGATCTTTGAACTTCAGGTAATGTAATATATCCATCAATAACATAATCATCATCTTCAGCATGTACTTCAAGCATTCTTTTAACTACATCTATACCATACACAGCAGAAATTGTTTTAAGTAAATTACCCATGCCATCTGTTTTTAATATATTATTACCATTATTGGTTAAAGAAAAACGAATATCAGGATGTGATAAAGCCAGTTTATTCATATATTCTGTAATATAAGCAAGTTCAGCATATAAGCTTTTTAAATGTTTAAGTCTTGCTGGTGTGTTATAAAACAAATTAGAAACTTTAATTTGTGTACCTTTTCTTAAATCACCAGGTTCTACACTAATAAGTTTACCACCATTTATAACAACAATAGTTCCTTCATTACCATTTGAAGTTTTAAGTTCTACTTCACTTACACTGGCAATAGATGCAAGAGCTTCACCTCTAAACCCAAGTGTATTAATACGAAATAAATCATCTTCATCTAATAATTTACTAGTTGCATGACGACTAAAACAAAGAATCGCATCATCTTTTATCATACCACAACCATTATCAATAACTTTAATTTCTTTAGTACCAGCTTCAACTAAATCAACTTTAATTTCTGTACTACCAGCATCAATACTATTTTCAACTAATTCTTTGACAACACTAGCACATTTTTCAACTACTTCTCCAGCGGCAATTTTATTAGCTAGAATTTCATCCATTACTTTAATTACTGCCATATAAACACCTTAATTCTATATAATATATTATAACACGTAAATAAAACAAATAACAAAAAAATGTGTTAAACACATTTTAAATTTTATAATTTATTTAATTCTTTGATAGTTAAACCAGTAGCTTCAGATATTATATTTAAACTAACTCCTTTTTCTTTAAAGCTTTTAGCAAGTTCTATTTTTTCTATTTTCTATTAAATTTTCATTATTTAATATTCTTATTTTACCATGTACATCTTCCTTTTTTAGTTCAAAATATAAGCATATTAATGTTTCTAATCTTTCTATATTATCATTATCTCCAAACATTTTTTTAAACTTATAATCAAATGCTAATGGTATATTTATTTTATTTGTTTCTTCTATCACAAGTCCTCCTTTCAATTAGCATCTAATTGTATATACTCAAAAACTTTTATTTTTCCTGCTTAAAATTAAAAAAAATACTATTTATATAGTATTTTTATGTATTAATAACAGTTTTTAATCTTTTTAATATTTTCTTTTCAATTCTTGATATATATGACTGACTAATACCTAAATAGGTTGCTACATCTTTTTGAGTCATTTCTTCATTATTATCAAGACCATATCTTAAAGTCATTATTTGTTTATCTCTTTTATTTAATTTTTCTAATTCTTTAGATAAAATATTTTTATTTATTTCATTTTCTAATCCTTTAGTAACAATATCATCTTCTGTACCTAATATATCTTCTAAATGAAGTTCATTTCCTTCTGAATCATAACTTAAACTATCTTCAAAACTTACTTCTGTTTTTCTTCTTTTATTTTTCCTTAAATACATTAATATTTCATTATCAATACATCTAGATGCATAAGTAGCAAGTTTAATGTTTTTATCAAGCTTATATGTATTTATTCCTTTTATTAAGCCAATACTTCCAATACTAACTAAATCTTCTAAGTCTAAACCTGTATTTTCATATTTTTTAGATAAAAAAACAACTAAACGTAAATTATGTTCAATAAGTTTATTTTTATCTTCAACATCACCTTCCATATTTCTTTTTACTAATTCACATTCTTCTTCTTTAGAAAGTGGACCCGGTAATTTATCAGCACTACCAACAAAAAATACTTCATCATTAATATTTAAAAATAATAATATTTTTTTAATAAATTTTCTAAACATTTTATCCCTCCAATATTCTACTACCAATAATACAATCAATACCATCCATATGAAATGATTCATCCATAATTCCTACTAAAAAATTATATCTATTACCTATACCTTCTATAATCATTTTATTTACTTTAAAACATTTTAGAACCCCATTATAATTTATTGTTTTAAATGGTACTAAAATCATTTTAAATTCATTTATATCATATATTATTTTCTTTCTATCAACTATAATAATATTTCTCTTTTTATATGGATCAATAAGTTTATTACCAGTATCTAAAAAAGCTATCAATTTAATTTTGTCTTTTTCATTAAAAAATAATTCTATATTATAGTAATTAGAATAATTAATCTTATAATTTTTTAATTCTTTATAATATAAATAAAGTATTAATGGTGAAAGAATAATTAAGAATAAAATTGATACTACATTACCATTTTTATAAAATATAAAGCCTTTATTGTTATAACAAAAACTATTATTAATAAAATATAAAAATCCTCCTAGTATTATACTAACTAAATATAAATATATAAAATTATGCATAAAATATTTAAAATTTTTATAATTAAATGTAACTATAAGCATAATAATACTAATTATTAGTTTAAATAATATTAATGTTAAATTATTAAGCTTTATAAATAAAAATAATATACTAACACTACCACTAAAAGCTCCTAATAATAATCTAGTAATACTAGTATTTCTTTTTAATATATAAGAAACACTAAGAAGTATTAAAAAATCAAATATAAAATTAATGATTAATATTAAATCTAAATATACTTTCATATTATCACCAATTTTATTATAAAAAAAAGACACATCAATTTGTGTCATTTTTTAGTTTAAAATCCTCTTTTTCTTAAGAATGCTGGAATATCATCATCTCCTGAATCATCTCCAGTTTCATCTGGTTCTTCTGGAACATTTTGTGGTTCTTGTTTATATTGTTCTCTCTTACCATATGAATGATATACTGGTTCATTATTATCATCAAAACCAGTTGCGATTACTGTAACAATAATTTCATCATTTAAATTTTCATTAATTACTGCTCCAAAAATAGTATTCATATCTGTATTAGCAGATGTACGAATAATTTCAGCAGCTTCTTCAACTTCAAATAATGTTAAGTTAGAACCACCAGTAACATTTATGATAGCATCTGTAGCTCCACTGATACTAGTTTCAAGAAGTGGACTTTCAACTGCTTGTTTAGCAGCTTCAGCGGCTCTATTTTCACCTACACCAATACCAATTCCAATAAGAGCATTTCCTCTCTTTTGCATTACAGCTTTAACATCTGCAAAGTCTAGATTGATTAATCCAGCTACAGCAATTAAATCAGAAATTGATTGTACACCACGTCTTAAAACGTTATCTACTTCTTTAAATGATTCTAGAAGTGGAGTTGTTTTATCAATTAATTCTCTTAATTTATCATTTGGAATAACAATTAATGTATCTACATGTTTTTTAAGTTCATCAAGACCACCAATTGCTTGTTCCATACGTTTTTTTCCTTCAAATGAGAATGGTTTTGTAACAATACCTACTGTTAATGCTCCAAGTTCTTGAGCTATTTGAGCAATAACTGGTGAAGCTCCTGTTCCTGTTCCTCCACCCATTCCGCAAGTAACGAAAACCATATCTGCTCCTTCTAAAGCTTGTTCAATTTCATTTTTAGATTCAAGAGCAGCCTCTTTACCAACATTAGGATTTGCACCAGCTCCTAAACCATTAGTAAGAGCTGTACCTATTTGAATTTTAGTTGGTGCAAGAGAAGTATTTAATACTTGTAAATCGGTATTTGCAACTATGAAATCTACACCTTTAACTCCTGATTCTATCATACGATTGACAGCGTTACATCCACCGCCACCAACACCAATAACTTTTATTTTTGCTAATTGATCCATTTCTAATTCAAACATATATATCCTCCCTTATTCACCAAAAAAATATCCAAATACTTTACCTAACATTGTTTCATTAGAATTAGCTTTATCTGATGAAGCAACAATTTTTGCTTCCTCATCAGTCACCATTGAATAATTCTTTCCTCTCAATTTTAATCTATTTACAAAAAATAATACATTACCAAGTGCTGAAGAATACTTATTATTTCTTACACCTATAACTTTAATATTACCAAGTGTAACATCTCCAAGTATCTCACTTGCAACTAATCTTATTTGTGGTAAATTACTAGTACCACCTGTAAGTAATATATAATCAATTGGTTTATTTGTTAAAGAATCA
This sequence comes from Bacilli bacterium, assembly GCA_016290195.1. Lineage (GTDB taxonomy): Bacteria > Bacillota_I > Bacilli_A > RF39 > UBA660 > UMGS1045. The sequence goes on from JAEETF010000021.1 coordinate 10,884, forward strand.
ATTTGTTCTTTTACCAAAGTAAATATTTCTTCTACACGTGACATAACGATTTCAGAAATTTCAAATTGATTTACTTTCTTTTTATTACTATAAATATCTATAACTTCTCTAAATTCATTTTCGCTTGCACTTTTTTTATGAGCAACTGCAAAACTTTCTTTTAAGATTCTAGCAACACTAGCATCTACTTTATACATATATGATATATCATTTTCAATATTTTTTCCACCATATTGTAAAATAGAACTTTTAACAGCAATACCTTTATTATATAAAGTTATAGTTGTTGTTTCAGAACCAATATTAACAATAGCTCCTACTTTCTTATCAGAAACCTGTCCTTTAAATGTCTGCATGTCACCAATACAATTTAATGAAATATCAGCAACTTCAATTCCAATATGTTCTATTAAGTTAACAATAGAATAAATATTTTTTGTAGGTGTTGTAACTAAAATAGCTCTAGCACTAAGTTTATTACCTACAAGACCTTTAGGATCACTAACAGGTTCACCATCATCTACTCTAAAATCAATTGGAACAATTGTTACCATTTCACGATTAGGTGCTAGATGTGGTTTAGCACATGCTTCAAAAACATTGCTTATTTCAATTCCTGTTACAATTTTTTGTTCGTTGTTAATTGGAATTTCCGCATCTACACGAATATAATCTGAAAAATAACTTGGAACAGATGCTATAACTTTTTTAATAGGCATACCAAGCATTTGTTCAACTTCAGTAATTCCTTCTTTAAGTGAAGCAGCAGCTTCCTCAAAATCAGTTATTAACCCTTTTTTTATTCCTCTTGACTTCACAGATGAAGCGGCAAGTAAATTTAATTTATTATTATATAGTTCAAAAACAACTATTTTAATTAAGCTTGAACCTATATCAACACTAGTATAAATATGCTTCACCATATCATCTCCTATAGTCTTACAATAATTATACTATATACTGACCAAAAAAAAAAGAGAATTTTAAAAAAATTCTTCTTTTTATTATATATTTTGAATTAAATTTCTTATATTTTCTTTACTAAAACCCTTCGCATATAATTTTTGAAATAAAAAATTTTTAAGTTCATCATCTTGAAATTTAAAACAATATTTACGATATAACTTATCATATTCATGTTTTAATACTTCTGTTCCAGTACTATTAATAAAATAATTATCTAAATTAGGTACACTATATCCAAGACTAAACAATTCATTACTTATTTTTCTTTTTAAAATACTTTCAGGATATTTATGATTAGCTTTTATCTTTTTTAATATTAATTTATCGCATTTTTCATTAAATTCTTTAAAATCAATCTTAGAAAATTCATCTTCAATAATATCGCTATCAATACCATTATCTATTAAATCTTCTTTTATTTTAAATGGTCCATCATTTGAAAAATTCATTCTATCATGAATATAAGCTCTAGTATAATTAACATCATTTATAATACCATTATCACGAAATTTAACTATAAATTCATCAATCATATCATCATCTAAATTAAGCTCTTTTAAATATTTTATAATTTCTTTTTCGCTTCGCATCTTTTTGCTAACAAATTTAAAAGCTTCATTATATATATCATAATAATTATTTTCTTCTTTTATTTTTTCCATAGTATTATCATCAACATTAGAATTAAAAAGCAAATTATTATTTAGTATTACATTATCGTATGTAACAATAGTAGTATTATTATCAAGTTTTAATTTATATTTTCCATTCTTTTGTTTTTTTATATTTTGTATCTTCATAAATACCCTCCTAACATCTATTATTATTTTAGCATACATTTGTTCGTGTTGCAATATATAAAATAAAAAAATTGTAAATATTTACAATTTTATTTTTTTTCTTTAGCTTGTTTTTTTAATAAATCTCTTATTTCTTCAAGTAATAAAGTTTGTTCATCTTTTACTGGTTCAGCAGGTACTTCTTCTTTTGCTTCTTCTTTCTTTTTGCCTATATTCATAAGGCTATTTACAAATTTTAGCATGAAGAAAAGTACTAAAGCCATAATTAAGAAATTAATAACTGCAGTTAAGAAATGACCCCATTCAAGATATTGACCACCCCAAATTTTAAGACGACCACTTACTTCTGCTCCACCAATAGAATTAATTATTGGATTAATAAAATCTGTTGTTAAAGCTGTAACAATAGCTGCAAAAGCAGTACCAATAATTACACCTATTGCCATATCCATGACATTTCCTCTTAAAACAAAAGATTTAAATTCATCAAGCATCTTACCACTCTTAGCTTTTATATTTTTTTTATCAATTTTTTTCATATTATCCCTCCAAAAATATTTTACCACATATTTATTATTTTAATAATTTAATTTTGTAATTTTCTTTAGACATTAAATTTATTATACCATTATCACCAATTACATGAGCAGCACCTACAGTTACAAATACATTTTTATCTTCCTCTAAAAATTGTTTTATTTTTCCAACCATTATTGTATTTCTATTATCAAGTAATGCATCATTAAATGCAGTTTTCTCTTCAGTAGTACCTTCTAATAATACTAATTCTTTTAATTTTTCTATATCAGCATTAATATAAGCTTCATACATTTCAATACTTAATTTATTTAATTCTTCATAATTATCTATTATTGTTTCTATTTCCTTAATATATAGTTCATCAGAACTATTCATAAATATACTCATTTGATCTTCATATTCTTCAAGAGCAATTACTTCTTTATTATCTTTATGAGCTCTATCGACGATAATAGAATCTGTACCAGAATTTATATATCCATTCTCCAAAAATGGAAGTAAATCTAATACAGAGTATATTAAACCCAATCTATATATTTTTAATGAATTATACGAAAATAAAGGATGCTCATTTGAAAAATTTTCTATTTTTTCTTTTAATTCACTTGGTAAAATTGTATCAAGTGTTTGTCCATCTGGAAGCATAAATTCATTTAAATCAGCAGTTATATCACTAGTATCAAGTTCTGCTGCAACATAATCAGATTTATTATAAGCTTCATTAACTATATTACTAAGTTTACCAACATTTTCATCACCAAGATGAACAGCGGCCATTAAATAATTGCAATTATCATCATCGCATATCTCATAAAGTATAGGAGTATAATTAAATTCATCTTTTTTAATTATTTCATTTTTCCCTTTTTCAGGAAACCAAGTATCTTTCATAACTAAAAGAATAGTTATTAAAACTATTACAATTATTACCGAAATTATTACTATTATATTATTCTTTTTCATATCATCACCTATTATATACTATCACATTTTTCTAATTTAAAAAAGTTAGAATTTATTTTAACTCTAACTTTTTTACAAACTTTTTAGCTTCACATTCTAATTCTTCAAGTGTAGTATTATTGATAATATAGTCATAATCATAATTATCTACACTAGCATCAGAATAATTAGTACTTATATTTTCAAGACCCATTCTTTTGATAAGTAATGTTTTGGTATCAAAACTATTTTTTGCTCTTTCTATTTCTTCAGGTTCACGAATATGAATAAACATAAGATTATCTTCATTATTTTTAAATCTTACTACTGCATCACTAATACTATTAAATGCCATATCATTATATTCAGTAGTTAATTTTTTAAGATCACTTAAAAACTTACGATCTTTATCAGTTTTTCCACCATTCCAACCTATTAATTTAGCTATTTCTTTTACTTTATCAATAGAAGAAAAATTCATTACTTTCACGTATTTAGCGCAGAATTCTACAAATGTATCTTTACCACTACCACCAGTACCATTAATTATTACTATTTCTTTATTCATACTTCACCTATATTTTTCTAACAAGTGTTTTTCCTTCTTTAAAATGACAATCCTCTGTACATTTAAAATCTGGGAAAGTACATCTAGCACCTTTAGTATATTTTTCTATATCTTCAGCAAGATAGTGATAATTTGCTTCTAAAGCATCACGATATTTAAGAAGTGTTTCTCTAGTTTTTAACATTATTTCAAGTTGTGCAGCTGAGCATAATCTTTCTTTACATTTCAATATAAAATTCTCATATGTGCCACTTTCTTTTACTAAAATAAGTTCACCTTGTGGAATACATTCTTTTACACTATCCATATCATAAAGCCATTTACTTGTTAATTCTTCACTTGATTTAAGAATTGGTGGAACAAAATATTCTTTATTTTCTGTTCTTTCCATTTGATAGTTAATTGTTCTATGTCTTTGGGCTTGAGCAAGACATGCAAATGAAGTTTTATATGTTGTTTGATATATTTCATCAAATATATCTTTTGTATGAATTATATCTTTACCAAAAAGTGAAAGTTTTCTACTCTTTTCATTATTCATTAATCTTTCATCTAATAAATTTAATCGTTCAAGTTCATTTCTAAATTCTTCCATTGCATCAGCAAGTAAATTTTCAAATCTAAACTCCATAAGAGGATGCATAACCTTCATATGAGAAAGATTCAATTCATAATCTTGCATAAAGCTAGCTAAATAGTTTAATTGTCTAACGCTAGTTGTATATACCATCTGTGTTGGTATAAACGTTGTTACTAAATATCTAGCATTTTCTTGAGCAAGTTTTCTAATCTTTTTTTCATCATAAATATATCCATAAGACTTACTAAATAAATCTTTATATATTTCCATCCATTCATTATATAATTCTACTTCTTTGTCAGAAATACCATTATTACTTATAATTGTTGTATAACGAAGTGATTTTTCACTTGTTGTATATTGTTTTTCATTATTAAGTACCATAGCAAGCATTTTAGGAATACCTACTATTTCCATTGTAATATTATTATGATCATAAACACTATGATGACCATTATTAATAGTCATTTCTACTCTTTTTTCAGTTCTACTTAATGGTTCATTAAGTAATGCAACAAGTCCATCTTGACTATAACATTCTCCAGCAAACTTACCTGATAATTTAAGTGCTTCATCTAAATCAAATGTGCCATCTTCACGAACAAACACTGAATTTTTTACTAATTTAATTTCCATACTATCTCTCCTAATCTAACAATGATGAATCTTGATATAAATCAAGTTCTTTTATATTTGTACTCAAATATTTTAGTATCGCATTATCATCGTCAACCATAATTACCTTTTTATCTTTATTGTTTTCAACAAATTCTTTTAGATAGTTACACTTTAATTCAGGACTAGATATATCAGGATAAGATTCTTTAGATAAAATTATACGATGTTCTTTTTTAATAAATGGTATATATTTATCAATCCAATCATTCTTTTCTTCAATTTGAAAATCTTTCTTGCATATTGATAATATATGTATTTCAACATTATCTAAAGTATTAATTTTTTCAAATGTTTTAATATTAGTCATTACTGGTCTTTTAGTTTTAAAGTTTAAAGGAAAACCTACATCATAATCAGTAATTACTCCATCCATATCAATAAACATCACAACATAACTATTCTGATATTCCTTTTTTATCTTATCATAAAAATACATAATATCAAACTCCTTTTACAATAAAATTATTCTTTTTAACTAATTTTTTAGATTCATTTTTTTCTAAATATTTACTTTTTATTTTAATAAGTACATCCTCAGCTACTTTAATAGATGCTCCCATGCGATCCATAGTCGTAGTATCAATAAAATCACAACTAGCTACATTTTTATAAATAAATGGTATAACTTCTCCCATAGAAGCATTATATTTTTCAATATATTCTTCATTCATAGTAGTTCTAGGATCTAAGCATAAAGAACTAATATAATCTCTTTTCATAGACTCATAACTAGTTGTATATAAGGCATAAAAATAGTTTTCATAATTTTTTAAACTTTTTAATTTATTCATAAATTTTTCATATCTATCTTTATTCATCAAATTATCCTTATAGTACATATTATACCAAATAAATGTATCAATTACACCTCTATCACAAATAATTAATTCATTATCTTTTATTTTATCAGTAATTAAATTTTGTCCTAATTCATACTGACTATCAACAAAACCTACTCTATCTTTTAATAATTCTTTCTTTTCTTCTTTTGTTTTTAAAGTTTGATAAATAAGTCCTGCTGGTTCTTCTATACAGACAGTTTTAAAATCAGCTTTTTTAAAAAAATCAAATAAATTTTCAATACAAGTAGTTTTACCTGATCTTGGTGTTCCACTAA
>JAEETF010000022.1 GCA_016290195.1 Bacilli bacterium
TCAGAGAATTATTTCTCTATATAATAAATTGGTGACGATAGCAAAGTGGATACACCTGTTCCCATCTCGAACACAGAAGTTAAGCACTTTAACGCCGACGATAGTAAATCGCGAAAATAGGTAGTTGCCAATTTTTTTTTTTGCTTTTTTTTTAGAAATATTGTATTGATATATTTTTTTTTGATATAATATTGTTGGTGATTATATGGAATATAAATTTACAGCGTATAGTGAACTTGATACTATTGAACTTGCTCAAAACTTTGAATCAGAAAAATTTCCTAATATGATTATTTGCTTAGATGGAGAATTAGGTAGTGGAAAAACAGTTTTTACTAAGGGGATTGCTAATGCACTTGGTATTACTGAAACAATTACTTCTCCAACATTTACTATAATTAAGGAATATGATGGAGAACTACCTTTATATCATATGGACGTATATCGTTTAGATGGTAAAACTGATGGTGTTGGTATTGAAGAATATTTTACTAAAGGTGGAGTAGTTGTTATTGAGTGGGCTAATACTATTAAAGATATTTTGCCAAAAGAAAGACTTGATATTAAATTTAAAGTAGTTGATGAAAATAAGCGTGTTCTTATTTTAACTCCTTATGGAAAGCAATATGAAGATTTATGTGAGGCAGTTTTATGATAAGCTTATTTGTAGATACATCTTATAAATCATTATTTATTGCTTTATTTGAAGATAAGAAATTAATTGATCAAATTCAGATTATGTCTGAATTTAATTTTTCAGAAACACTTATTCCTAAACTTAATGAATTACTTGATAATAATCATATAGATTCTAAAGATATTTCTAAAATATTTGTAGTTGTTGGACCTGGTTCATTTACGGGAATTAGAATTGGACTTACTGCTTGTAAAACACTTGCCTATGTTCATAATATACCTATTATTCCTTTATCTAGCTTGGAATTTATGGCTACGACAAAGGTTGATACAAAGTATATAATTCCTTTAATAGATGCGCGTCATGATATGGTATTTGGTGGAATATATAATATTAAAGGTAACAAAGTCGTAAATGATAGTTATTGTTCAATTGACTCATTAATTGAAAAAGTAGATGATTCTTATACATTTATATCTTTTGATAAGAGTTTAAATGATAATATAGTTATACCTAATTATGATGTTTCAAAAATAGTTCTTAATCACTATGATGATGCACCAGTAAATTGTCATGCAATAAAACCAAACTATTTAAAACAAACGGAAGCTGAAGAAAAATTAAATGGTTAGATATTATAATAAAGAAGATTATTCCTTTTTAGAGAATGTTTTAAAAGAATTTAATACTAATTTAGATTCGATTAAAACTAATCCTTTTTCTAAAATACTTGTGTATGATGATGGTATAAAGAAAGGTGTACTTATTTTTTCAATATATTATGATCGTGCAGAACTTGATTATATATATGTATATAGTGAATTTAGAAAAAATGGTATTGCAAGTAAATTAATGGAATTTATGATAAAAGAATGTAATAGTGTTAAAAATATTACTTTAGAAGTTAATGTTAATAATGAAAGTGCTACAAAATTATATAAAAAGTTTAATTTTGATATTGTAGCAACACGTGAAAAATACTATAATAATGGCAATTCTGCTTATTTAATGGAAAGGAAGTTGTAATATGAAAGATACTTATATTTTAGCTATTGAAAGTAGTTGTGATGAAACAAGTATGTCAATTATTAAAAATGGTACTGATGATGTTGCAACTATAATTCTTTCTCAAATGGATACACATGCATCTTTTGGTGGTGTTGTTCCTGAAATAGCTAGTCGTATGCATGTTGAAAGTATTACAATGGTTCTTGATGATTTGCTTACTAAAGCTAATATGAAATTAGATGATGTTGATGCGATTGCAGTTACATATGGTCCAGGATTAATTGGTTCATTATTGATTGGACTTCAGTGTGCAAAAACACTTGCAATGATCACAAAAAAGCCTCTTATTCCGGTACATCATATAGCTGGTCATATATATGCAAACAATTTAGTTAAAAGACTTGAGTTTCCACTTCTTGCACTAGTTGTTAGTGGAGGACATACTGAACTAGTTTATATGAAAGAAGATTATTCTTTTGAAAAAATAGGTGGTACCCTTGATGATGCTGTAGGTGAAGCTTATGATAAAGTAGCTCGTGTTATTGGTATTCCATATCCAGGAGGACCTAATGTTGATAAACTTGCTCATGTAGGTAAAGATAGTTATAATCTTCCACTACCATTAGATGATGATACTTATAATTTTAGCTTTAGTGGTTTAAAGAGTGCAGTTATTAATTTAAAACATAATTTAGATCAACGTGGAGAAAAAGTAATACCTGAGGATTTAGCTACTTCATTTCAAAATAGAGTAGTTGAAATACTAACAAAAAAGACTCTAAAAGCGATAAAAGAATATAATATTAAACATTTAATAGTTGCTGGTGGTGTTGCAGCTAATAAAGGCCTTAGAGAACGTTTAGAAGTGCTTTCAAAAGAAAATGATTTTGAACTTATTATGCCACCAATGAAGTATTGTACTGATAATGCAGCAATGATAGGTGCAGCTGGATTTTATGCATATCAAAAAGGTAGAATTGCTGGTTTAGATTTAAATGCTAAGGCAACTGATAAATTACAATAACAACTTAAAGTTGTTTTTTTTTCTTTCTTGATGTATACTTATATTGTGTTTATTGCCCTATAGCCAAGCGGTAAGGCAGCGGACTCTGACTCCGTGAGCATTAGTTCGAATCTAATTAGGGCAGCCAAAAGTTTATTAATCATCTTTTAGATGATTTCTTTTTTATGGAGGATTTATGGATTATAAGAAGTTAGCTGATTTACTTTTACCAAATGTAAGTAGTGATATATCAATTTATGAAAAAAAATATCCAGAAAGAAATGTAAGTTTTGTATCTAGATTTGCTCCTAGTCCTACGGGATTTATACATATGGGCTCCCTTTATACCGCATATATATCAAGCTTGTTTGCTAAAAAAAATAATGGGGTATTTTATCTTCGTATTGAAGACACTGATCAAAAAAGAAAAGTTGAAAATGGTATTGAAAATATTATTAATGATTTAGAAAAGTTTAATATTAATATTGATGAAAGCCCTATTATTGGTGGATTATATGGACCATATATTCAATCTGAAAGAAAAGAAATTTATTTAAGTTATGCGAAATACCTAGTTGAAAATGGTATGGCATATCCTTGCTTTTGTACTAAAGAGGAATTAGATGAAGTAAGAAAAGAGCAAGAGTCTTTAAAAGAAAGAACTGGTTATATTTGTAAATGGGCTAAATGTCGTAATTTAACATTTGAAGAAATAAAGAAAAATATTGATAATGAAGTTTCATATGTTATTCGTTTAAAAGCACCTGGTAATTTTGATAAAAAATTTGAATTTAAAGATTTAATTAAAGGTAAATTAATGTTACCTGAGAATGATAATGATATTGTTTTAATTAAATCTGATGGTCTTCCAACATATCATTTTGCACATATAGTAGATGATCATTTAATGCATACAACACATATTATTAGAGGTGATGAATGGTTATCTTCTTTACCAGTTCATTATCAATTATTTAGAGTATTTGGTTTTAAAGTACCTAAATATGCTCATGTTGCTCCTATTAATAAAAAAGATAATAATACTATTCGTAAATTAAGTAAACGTTATGATCCAGAATGTAATATAGCTTATTATTTTGAAAAAGGAATACCAGTAGAAGTTATTAAACTTTATTTAGCTACTCTTATTAATTCTAATTTTGAAAATTGGTATACAAATAATATAGATAAAGATATTAGTGAATTTAATTTTGAATTTAATAAAATGTCTGTTAGTGGTCCTATATTTGATTTAGAAAAATTAATTAGTTTATCTAAAACTTATTTTAGTACTTTAAAAGCTGAAAAAATATATGATGGACTTTTAGAATATTATAAAATATATAATAAAGAATTCTATGACTTAATAAGTAAATATAAAGAATATACTATTAATATTTTAAATATAGAACGTTTGAAAAAAAGACCTAGAAAAGATTTAAGTTGTTATAGTGATTTTATGAATTTATTTAGTTATATGTATGATGAATATTATGATAAAATTGAAAAAGTTAATTTAATTAAAGATTATGATAAGATACTAAATGATTTTATAGATACTTACTCAGGTGATGATGATGAAGAGTTATGGACTTCTAAAATAAAAGAAATATGTTTTAAATATAATTATGCATCTAATATGAAAGAATATAATGATAATCCAGCTTTATATAATGGACATATAACTGATGTATGTACTTTAATTAGGCTTGCTATAACATATAGATATGAATCTCCTAATATATATGAAATATTAAAAGTAATGGGAAAAGAAAGAGTTAGTAAACGTATTGATAGTTTTATTAAGGAAGCACAATAGTGCTTTTTTTCTTGCAATAAAAATATAAATATTATATACTATTATTGTGTTTATGGCCCGTTGGTGAAATGGTTTAACACGCTACCCTCTCAAGGTAGTATTTATGGGTTCGAACCCCATACGGGTCACCATTTGTATTTATACCACTTTTAGTGGTTTTTATTTTAAGGGGTGGTATGTTGTGGAATTCATAAGAAATTTAAAGAAAGTATGGGTATATACTAGAAAACAAAAAAATAAATTAATTCTTTATGTGTTATGCAGTATTTTATCTATGATTATAAGTGTTGTAGTACCTGTTATTTCTGCCCAAATAATTATTAATTTGACTACTAATATGTTAGAACAAGTATTACTTATGAGTCTTGTACTTATGTTAGTAGAATGGTCACGAAATGTTGCGAATTATGGTATAAGATTTTTTTCACAAGTTATTTATCGTGAAACATTTATTGATGTTCAAAATCATTTGGGAAGTGAAATGTTACGATTAGAAAATACTACTTTAGATCAAAATTCATCAGGAGTATTTATTCAAAGACTTACTAATGATACTAGTAGAATAGCTGATATATTTGGTATATTAAATAATAATTTAAGTAATATAATTGCTGATATAGGAATATTTTCAGCAGTATTTATCATTAATAAAATAGCTTTTATTTATTTAATTATTATTGTTATAATTCTTTATATAGTTGAAAGAGTTAGAACTAAAAAAAGAAATGAAAATGATAAAGCATATAGACAAAATCATGAGAAAGTATCAGGATTTATAGGAGAACTTGTTCGTGGTGCTCGTGATATAAAAATGCTTAATGCTGAAAAAAGTTTTATGACTGAATTAAAAAGTCAAATAGCTAGTTTAAATCAACAAAAATATAAAATGGGAAGAACAGATAGAAATTATTCTTTCATACGAGGTATGTTGATGGATTTATTTGATGCTGGAGTTATTTTCTTATTAGTATTTTTAATAATGGAAGGAAGTTTGGAAGTAGCAAATGCTCTTGTTATTCATAATTATATGTCACACGTAGTTTATATTATTAATTATGCAAGTAATTTAATGGAAAATATTAAAGATTTTAATTTATCATGTGAGAGAATATTTGCAATCATTGATAGCCCAGAATTTAAAAAAGAAAAATTTGGTAATAAACATTTAGATAAAGTAAAAGGGAATTTTGAATTTAAAAATGTTTCATTTTCTTATGATGAAAATGAAGTTTTAAAAGACTTAAGCTTTAAAGTAAATGCTGATGAGACAGTTGCTTTTGTTGGTAAGAGTGGAGCTGGTAAAAGTACTATATTTAGTTTACTTTGTAAAATGTATGATATTCAATCAGGTGAAATACTAATTGATGGAATAAATATTAATGAACTAGATAAAGATACTATTCGTGGTAATATCACTATCATTAGTCAAAATCCATATATTTTTAATTTAAGTATTCGTGATAATTTAAGACTTGTTAAAGATGATATAACTGATGAAGAAATAGAAAAAGCGTGTAAGATGGCTTGTTTAGATGAATTTATAAATGAACTTCCTGATAAATATGATACTATTGTTGGAGAAGGCGGAATTAGTTTATCTGGTGGTCAAAGACAAAGACTTGCGATTGCTAGAGCATTTATTCAAAAAACGGAAATTATTTTATTTGATGAGGCAACAAGTGCTCTTGATAATGAAACCCAGGCAAGTATCCAAAAGGCTATTGAGAATATGCAAAAGGAATATACGATTTTAATTATTGCTCATAGACTTAGTACAGTTATTAATAGTGATCGTATTTTATTTTTAGATAATGGTAAAATAACTAATGAGGGTACACATGAAGAATTATTAAAAAAATGTCCAGAGTATAAAAAACTTTATGATGCAGAAATGCAAAAATAGCTTTTGGAAAAATAAATTTATGATATAATAAATATAGGATGTGGTGATATGAAGAAAAAAGGTTTTACTTTGATTGAACTTACAGCTGTAATACTATTAATAGGTATTATTGCAGCACTTGCAGCTATTCCAATTTCTAAAATATTAAAAAGTGCTCGTGATGATATATATACTACACAAAAAAGGCAAATTGTTTTAGCAGCTCAAAACTGGGCTTCAGATCATCCAGAAATGCTTCCTATTAATCCTCAAAATCCAATTATTTATATTACAATTGATGAATTAATTACTCAGGATTATTTAGAAGATGATATTAAAGATCCACGTGATGGTGAGACAATAGATGGTTGTGAAAAAGTTAGA
>JAEETF010000023.1 GCA_016290195.1 Bacilli bacterium
ACTTATTATGGAAGCTATTAAAAAAGCTGGCTATGAACCAGGTAAAGATGTTAAGATTGCTATTGATGTTGCTGCAAGTGAGTTTTATGAAAATGGTAAATATAATTTAGTAGGTGAAGGAAGAAGTTTAACTACTGATGAATTAATAGAATTCTATGAAGAATTAGTTTCTAAATATCCTATTTGTTCTATAGAAGATCCAGTTGATGAAAATGATTGGGAAGGATTTAGAAAAATTACTGAAAAACTAGGTGATAGAGTACAACTTGTTGGAGATGATTTATTTGTAACAAATAAAAAATGTCTTCAAATGGGTATTGATAATCATGCTGGTAATGCTATTTTATTAAAAGTTAATCAAATTGGTACAATTACTGAAACACTTGAAACAATTGAACTTGCTAGAAAGAATGGTTATGCTACTATTATTTCTCATAGAAGTGGTGAAACTGAAGATACAACAATTGCTGATCTTGCAGTTGGTCTTGATTTAGGACAAATTAAAACTGGTTCTATGTCTCGTACTGATAGAATTTGTAAATATAATCAATTAATGCGTATAGAAGAAGAATTGAATAGATAATAAAAGATATGTAAAACTTTACATATCTTTTTTTCTTGATATTGATTTTAAAAACAATATTGTGTTATCCTATATAAGGAAGGTAGGGAACATATGAAAAATAATAAGGGTTTTACATTAATTGAATTACTAGCAGTAATCGTAATACTAGCAATTATAGCTTTAATTGCAACACCAATAGTACTAAGCTTAATAAGTAAAGCAAGACAAGGTGCAGCAGAAGATAGTGGATATGGATTAAGAAAGGCAGCACAATTATATTATACAGAATCACTTTTAAAAGCAACATCATTTAGTGAAATAACATTTAAGTGTGATGGAACAAGTTGTAAAGAAAATCCACTTCCAGCAGATCCAGATAAGGCTATAGTTTTAGAAATTGACGGAACAGTACCAGAAAATGGAACTATTAAGATTAAATCAACAGGTGAAATTGAAACAGCAAATATTAAAATAGGTGGATTTGACTGTACAATACCAAACACAGGTAACGTAACATGTGGAGGAGAATCATCAAATAGTGGTTCAACCACAACACCAGAAGAACCAGCAGTTACAACTATTCCAACAATAGATTCATGCCCAAACTGTAAATTTATTTATACAACCAATATATATGCCGTAGAAGGAAGTACTCTAGATGGTCAATATAGTAGTGATATACCAGAGGGTATGACAGATGATTATACAACACTTGGAGAGCATCCGTATTTTTTAGGAATAATAGAAAGTGCAACAACACCAGGCAAAATTGGAAGAGCATTTGCATGCGGAGTTGAAAATGGCGTAGCATTCTGTTTAGAAGGATATGATACTAGTAAATATGCTGATTCAAATGCACCAACATTAGATATAGTTTTCCCAAGCTGTAATGCAAGTTCAAGTTCTGCTGCACACTGTACTGGTATTTCTGTATCAGCTGATGCATATAATTCTGGTCCTTATGATATTGTTGATGTGCGTGATGATAATGGTCGTTGTAATGTCTATACTTTAGGTAATGTATATTGTAGTTAAATGTTAATATTGTAAATGAATTTTTGATATGTGTAAATAAAAGCATTTTATAATGCTTTTTTTATTTGTTTATTATATAATTATAATGGAGGTAGATTTATGACAGCACATAATGAAGCAAAAATGGGAGAGATTGCTAAAACAGTAATTATGCCAGGTGATCCACTACGTGCAAAAATGATAGCAGAAACTTATTTAGAAAATTATCGCTTAGTAAATAGTGTTCGTAATATTTATGCATATACTGGAACATATAAAGGAAAAGAAGTAACAATAATGGCATCAGGTATGGGAATGCCAAGTATGGGTATTTATTCATATGAACTTTTTAAATTCTATGATGTTGATAATATTATAAGAGTAGGTAGTATGGGAGCATATGCCCCAGAATTAAAACTTTATGATGTAGTACTTGCAAATGAGATTTATTCTGATTCTAATTTTGCTAAAGTACAAAATGGATATGATAAAATGTATAATTATCCAAGTATGGAATTAAATGAAAAAATAATTAAATCAGCTATGGAACTTAATATTCCTCTTCATCAAGGAAGAATATATTCAGGAGATGTATTTTATAAAGATGATGAGAATTATAAAGAAATGTATGATAAATATAAATGTTTAGGTGTTGAAATGGAAGGTTTTGCTCTATTTCATAATGCAAGTGTATTAGGTAAAAAAGCTGCTTGTCTTTTAACTGTATCTAATAGTTTTGTAACTAATGAGGAAACAACAAGTGAAGAAAGACAAAAGGCATTTAATAATATGATTGAAATAGCTCTTAATACATTATAAAAAAAATTAACTAGTAGCGATCTATTAAAAAATCACTATAAGTTAATTTTTTTTTATTTTTAGTTTTATCCCATATTATTTGTTGCTCTTCTGTTTCTAATTTATTCTTTTGAGTAGCAAAATGCCAGTTATAATTATATAAAAGAGAAATAGTATCAATATTAAAATTATATATATCAATACTTATATTTGGTCCATTTACACTTAAGTAATCTTTAGAATAATTATTCATATTACCAAAATCGTAATCCTTATATTTTGAACTTTCAAAATCAATTATTTTGATATCATCATTTTTATACATAATATTAGCAGTATGTAAATCTCCGTGAATAATTCCTAAGTCATGCATTTTTATAATAGTTTCTTTAGCTAGTTTTAATAATTTAATTTTTTCTTTTTTCTTTTTATTAAAATTACTAGAAATATCATAAAAAGATTCATAACCTTCTAAGTAAGTAAGCAGATATCCAATAGGTCTTGTCTGATAAACAAAGATTTCAGGGACTAAAAAAGAATGATTAGAAATTTCTGATAATGCCATTAATTTTTTAAAAGTAGTTTCATCATAATTATTTGGTTGTTTATATATGTAATGTTTTTTATTGTAAAAACAATCACATAGTATTGATTCACTACCTTTAAGTTTTGTATTTTCTTGAACATTTTCTAGTTTATCAAAACTTATTGTTATCACTCAAATCACCAAAAAATATTATATAGTAAATCTAATTTTTGTCAATTTTTTTATTAATACCTAACATACTACCAATAGAACTAATAAATAAAATAATAAGATAATAAATTATTTGTTTAATATGAATATTATTACCAAATATTAAGTTTAACAATGTAATAATTAGAATAAAAATAATACCAAATTTTAATCCTTCAAATAATCCATTTTTATTACTATTTTTGCCAATTATAATACTACCTATTAAAATAGCTAAAATTGGTATTAAAATTTTTAATATTTTAAATACTAGACCTTCACTAATATAACTATAAATAGTTATAATTAATAATCCAATTAATAAAGTTAAAAAAGTAATACCCAATGCTTTAATTATTTTTTTTAAATAATTCATATAAATCACCCTAATAAGATATATGTATAAATTAAATTACTTATTCCATAATATATTGAGGTGATAATATGTATTTTAATGTTATATATAAAACAATTGTTTTATATGTTGTAATAATTATTGTATATCGTATTATGGGTAAAAAAGAAATGGGACAACTGGGAATAGTTGATTTAATTGTATCAATACTAATTGCTGAGCTTGCAGCTTTATCAATTGAAAATAAAGATAATTCTATTTTTTTATCTATTTTTCCTATAGTTATATTAATGATTATTCAAATTGTTACTAATTATTTTAGTTTAAAAAGTGATAAATTTAGAAAAATAGTAGATGGAAGCCCAACAGTGATAATTAAAGAAGGAAAAATAAAATATAAAGAAATGAAAAAACTAAGATATAGTCTTGATGATTTAGTTACACAACTTAGAGAACAATCTATTAAAAGTATTGAAGAAATAGATTATGCGATTTTAGAAACAGATGGTAAGCTATCAATATTTAAAAAAAGTGATGTATATCCAATGCCACTTATCTTAGATGGAGTAGTCAATAAAGAAGTATTAAAAGAAATAGGAAAGAATGAAAGATGGTTAAATACTATATTAATTAGAAAAAAACTTAGCCTCAATGATATATTTTACGCTTTTTATACAAATGAAAAAACATTTATAATAAAAAAGAGTGATTTAATTTGACAAGTATTTTGTTCTAATTTATAATTAATATTAGAATAGAGGTTGTATTATGAAGAAAAATGGTTTTACTCTTATTGAACTTTTAGCAACTATAATTGTACTTGGAATTATTAGCTTAATAGCTTTTCCATTA